>CBDVDB010000037.1:0-13396 GCA_965372625.1 uncultured Nitrospinaceae bacterium | reverse complement strand
GACGAAGCCATTGCGGAACCCGCCGATCCCGGAACCCGGTTCGCCGCCAAATGCTGACCGCCGGGGCTGGCCCCGGTGCCTATTTCGCAAAGGCGTAGCCGCGTAATCCAACCGTTCCCCTCGCACCCAGGGTTTTAAAATTATCTGCGGCGATTCGCCGCCCCTCTAACGAGGGAGGCAACGTGCTAAGGGTTAACGGCTATCGATGATCCCCTTGCGCAATTTAAAAATGGGTCCAGCGTCACGCTGGTTCGCCGCCCCTCTAGCGAGGGAGGCAACGGGCTAACTGTTAACGACTGTCGATGATCCCCCTTGCGCAATTTAAAAATGGGTCCAGCGTCACGCTGGCTGGCGAAGGGAACCGCTCAATAGGCTATTACCGTCCCAGCAAAATTGGCCCTGCGCCGAGCAGTTAGCTTTTTTTTGACAATGGAAAACGCATGTGATAAAAATCGGCCTCCCATCAGCGAAAATCAATAGATCAGGACCGTATCAATTTATGAAAATCCATGAATACCAGGGCAAGGAACTGTTCCGCAAATACAACATTCCCGTCCCGAATGGCATACTGATTCACGACAAATCCGAAGCCATCCGGGCCGCCGGGGAAATCGGCACGCCGGTGGTCGTGGTCAAAGCCCAGATTCATGCCGGAGGACGCGGCAAGGGCGGCGGCGTCAAACTCGCCAAGAGCCCGCAGGAAGCGGAACAATATGCCGGGGATATTCTCGGCATGACCCTGGTCACTCACCAGACCGGGCCGGAAGGCCGCCGGGTCAAAAAGGTACTGATCGAAGAAGGTATGGAGATCGTCAAGGAGCTGTACATCAGCCTCCTCATCGACCGGGAGACCAGCCGGGTGATGATCATGGCCAGTGAAGCGGGCGGCATGGAAATCGAGGAAGTCGCCGCCACTGAGCCGGAAAAAATCATCACTGAAGTGATCGACCCCGTGGTCGGCGTTAAACCCTACCTGGCGCGTAAAATCGCGTTTGGCCTGAACATGAAAGGCGAGCCGCTTAAAAAGGCCATCCCCTTCATCATCAATTTATATGAATGCTTCGTTAAAGAAGACTTGTCCATGCTGGAGATCAACCCGCTGGTGATCACCGGGGACGACCGCATTCTGGCGCTCGACGCCAAAATCGATATCGATGACAACGCTCTCGGCCGTCATAAAGACACGCTGGAATTCCGCGATCTGGATGAGGAGGATCCCAACGAAATCGAAGCCGGAAAATATCATCTCAATTACATTCAGCTGGACGGCAACATCGGCTGCATGGTCAACGGAGCGGGTCTGGCGATGGCGACGATGGACATCATCAAACATTCGGGCGGGGAGCCGGCGAACTTTCTGGACGTGGGCGGCGGCGCCAACGAGGAAATGATCGAAAACGCGTTCCGCATTCTGCTCGCCGACGATAAAGTCAAAGCGATTTTCATCAACATCTTCGGCGGCATCCTGCGTTGCGACATTCTCGCGGCGGGGGTGGTGGCGGCGGCGAAAAAAATAGACGTTAAAATTCCGGTCGTGGTTCGCATGGAAGGCACCAACATGGAGGAAGGACATAAAATTCTCCAGGATTCCGGTTTGAATTTTCTTATCGGCAACGGCATGAAAGATGCCGCAAAGTTAGCGGTAAAGGCGATCCAATGAGCATCCTGGTTGACGAAAAAACGAGATTGCTGGTGCAGGGCATCACCGGCCGGGAAGGCCAGTTTCACGCCGAGCAATGCCGCAATTACGGCACTCAGGTGGTGGCGGGCGTCACCCCCGGCAAGGGCGGCCAAACGGTACTGGATGATATTCCCGTGTTCAATACCGTCAAGCAGGCGGTGGCCAAAACCAGGGCCAACGCCACCATGATCTTCGTGCCGCCGGCGTTCGCGGCAGACGCGATTCTGGAAGCGGCGGATGCCGGAGTGGCGTTGATCATCTGCATCAGCGAGGGCATTCCCGTTTATGACATGGTGGAAGTGTACCGCTACCTGCAGGATTCCGATTCGCGTTTGATAGGCCCCAACTGTCCGGGCATCATCTCGCCGGGCAAATGCAAAATCGGCATCATGCCCGCGCACATTCACAAAAAAGGCAACGTCGGCATCATCTCCCGCAGCGGTACGCTGACCTACGAAGCGGTGGGACAGTTGACCGCCCTGGGCATCGGCCAGTCCACCTGTGTCGGCATCGGCGGCGATCCCATCATCGGCACCCGCTACATCGACACGCTGAAACTGTTTCAGAAAGACCGGGCCACCAAGGCCATCTGCCTGATCGGCGAGATCGGCGGCACGGCGGAAGAAGAAGCGGCCTACTTCATCAAGAAAAACATCACTAAGCCGGTAGTGGGATTCATCGCGGGCCAGACCGCCCCTCCGGGACGGCGCATGGGCCATGCCGGCGCCATCATTTCCGGCGGACAGGGCACGGCGGAAAGCAAGATGAAGGTGATGAAAAAATGCGGCATCAAAGTGGTGAAAAGCCCGGCCGACCTCGGTAAAACCATCGCCCGCTGTCTCTAACTCCCCCTCTCGCCATGTGGCGAATCGCCACGGATAATTTCAAAATCGAGAACTGCGCACAGGACTCATCGATTGCCATGAACCGTCAGCCAGTTGCCTCCCTCGCTAGAGGGCGGCGCTACGCTGGGCGATAAAGATCGGCACGCGTTAAAGGCAGGCCCGACGGCCCCTTGGAAGCTTTTTTGACCGCCAGCACCTGGCAGATATGTATCGAGCCGTCCCGGAGCCCGGTGGCGGTCCCGGCCAGATACAGCGCGAATATGCGGAACCGTTCGCTTCCCACCAAGCCGATCGCCTCTTCCTTGCGGGCCATCAATCTACGGTACCAATGCTGGATGGTCATTCCGTAATGCTCGCGCCAGGCCTCGATGTCGCGCACTTCCAGGCTATGGATTTCCATAAGGTCGGTGGTATGACCGACATGATCGAGCTCACTTCCCGGAAAGATATATTTCAAAAGCAGGCGCCTCCCCGGCCGGATTCGGCGCGCGGCCCGGCGGGATTTTTTGGCGGTCCGCGATACGCCATGATTCAACACCATGCCCCGGTCCCGCAACAGGGAACTGATTTTGCTGATGTACCTGGGCATATTGGCGATTCCAACATGCTCGTACATCCCGACACTGGCAATTTTGTCATACGTCCCTGCCAGTGTGGAGTAATCCCGAAGCTCGATGGTGACGCGGTCCTGCAGGCCAAGCCGCTTTACCTTGGCCGTGGCGAAATCCAACTGCTCTTGCGACAAGGTCACGCCATGCGCCTTCACGCCGTGATATTGCGCGGCATGGCACACCAGACCGCCCCAGCCACAACCGATATCGAGAAACTTCTCATCGGGTTGGAGGCGCAGTTTTCGGCAGATCATCTCCAGTTTGTCGTGCTGGGCCTGATCCAGAGAGTTGTCCGCGTCCGTGAAATATCCGCAGGAATACTGCATCTCCTTCCCCAGGAACAGCGCATAAAAATCGTTGCTGATATCGTAATGGAACTGAATGAGTTTCTTATTGTCGCGTTTGGCTTCCCGGCGGCCCACGGAGTCCGCGCCATATTCATATTGCGCACGGCTGGCGCTGAGGGGCGCGAACAATAGAGGCAGGGCCTGCCGGAGCAGGAGGAATTTGTCGAGCTTCTTCAGATTCCTTTTGAATGGCCGCTCCCGGACCAGAGCGATGAAATCGATCAGGTCGCCCTGAATTTCCAGATAACCGCTTACATATTGATGGACCAGATTCTCGAGAGTCGGCCAGCGCATCAGCGTTCCCAGGGCAGACGGACGATTGATGGCAACAATGAAATCCTTATGCACTTCGCGGCCGAGCGGGATCACGGAACCGTCCCACAGGCGCACCGAAAACCGGGCGTCGAGGGTCTCGCGGAGGTGGTCCAGAATACGACGCATGGCGGCCAACCGGTTTTCATCCGAGAAAAAAGACATCAGATCCTCCACTCCGCAATTTCAGGTTTTCAAAAAAAACGGCGGGGTTCCATGACACGGGAGCCCACCCACCTCAAAATAAAAATCCGTGCCCAGTTTACAGCATCCAACAACCATGGGCGAGAATCTTATCTGTAAAAATTGTGGGACGGAGAACGTGACGCAGTCGGCGTGGTGCGAGAAGTGCCTCACTCCCTTTAAAACATACCAGGAAGAAAAGACCCTGCAGTGTCCGCACTGTTTTCATTCCAACGACTACAACTTCGACCACTGCGAAGTCTGCCACGAACCGCTCAAGCCGGGACAGTCGGAGTGATCACTCGGTGGAAGTTTCGGTACCGACCGACAGGTGTCGGAGTAATCACTCGGTGGAAGCTTCGGTGTCGACCGACAGGTGCAAAAGTTTGGTTTCGTAATCGAGGTTGCTGAACGAATCTCCCTTGCGAAAGTTGGAGTAGTACAATTCCGCATAAATACCCATGATGGCGTGCAGGGCTTCGTGCGAATCCAGCCCGTCTTCGATCAGCCGGTTATAGGTCTCGGCGACAAACTCGGGAGCTTCGTCCTGAATCTGCTTGTCCACCATGACATGCCAGACCGTGTGGACGAACGGATTGACGATGTGTCCGTCTATTTCCTGGGGATACAGAGCCATCTCGCCCATTTCCCAGGCGGCATCGAATTCGGGATGCATATCCATCACCTGGTTGATTCTGTTATCCACTTCCTCGATATCCCCGCCGCCGGCCCGTTCGCCGGCCACCCGAAGAATGCGGGTTTGGGTTTCCTTGTCAAACTGCATGATCCTGATTCTCCACAATGATTATTTGAGTCACGCGAGGCCCGGTTCAGCGGGCATCGAAATTCAGCGAGTTCTGTCAAAGGTTAGATGTAAAAAACTTCAGGGGGTCTCGGAAAAATGTGTCCTGCGATTCCCCTCGCCCCCGCCATAAACCATAAACACCCGTTTTCCCTGACGGATATGGTACTTCGCCCAGGCCGGGGATTTGCCATCGTAGACGGCATCCGGGTCCTCCCCTTCCGCCTTTAAATAGTCCGGATAATCCAGCCCCGCCTCATAAACTTCGAGCAGGAGCGCATCGGAGGTGAACCCTTTCCCCTTAAAGCTGATTTTACTGAGGAATTTTTCTATTTCGGCGGGGTCATTCAACTCGATAGGTTTCATTTTATTTTCACTGATTTAAAATAAGTGGTGGATTCAAAGGTTTTGATTCCCGGCGCATCATTTGATAAGCTTGATTTCTGACCCGTCAGGAGCAATATTTGAATTTATACTATACGGCCCGGTGATTACAACGGTTTTCGGGCTTATCGCTCAAATCAGGAGACCACCATGTTAACCGAACAAAATCAGGTGCTTTCCCGGACCGAACCCGATGGTCAGGGAGGCACGCAATTTTTATACCGGGTGAATGATTACGGCATCGCCGCCTTGACCCGGCCGGAGGAAGACGTCTCAATGATTCACTGGAAAGTGGATGTCATCAAATTTCGCGATGGTCATACGCTGAAATACGACATCTGCCATGCCACCGAGCTTGCGGATAAAACCCTCACCTTCCGTAACGACAAATCGTTGAATGAATTTCTGGAAAAAGCCTTCGGCTACTTTGCGGAGCTTAATGACCTGGAGAAAATGCTGGAGAAATGAACCCGGTTTTCGCCTTCCGGGAAGCCCACCCCCGGTCCTCCGGCAATTTGCATAAACGCTCCTCCCAAAGTTCTTCCGCAAGGTTTCCGCGCCGGTCTTGAAACACTATAACTTATTGATTTTAAAAGAATTTTTTCCTATCCCGGTCCGGTTTTCGATGGCACTTCCTGCCGGGATACCACCGGGTAAGACGGAAGAACTTTTTTCATGAAAAAAAGGGTTATTAAAATTGTATTGTCCCTGTAAACATGATAATTTGTTGCACTTATGTAGACAGGCGGGTTTACACAGGATCTTTTATGACCGCCGTTCCCTATTTTATTTTCGAATTGAATAATTCATTTATATATATATAAATCACACCAATAGGTTGAATTAAGAGGAGTTTTTATGTCCAAGAGCGCCCAGACCAAGGAAGAATGGGTACCGAAAGGGGATTTGCAAAAAGTAGTGGACCCCGAGTGGCTGTTCCACGAAGCCCCGCGGGAAATCCAGTTCATCACCGGCAGTGAAGCGGCACGCGAAGCCATCCGCCGTGCCAATGTCGATATTGCCATTTCCTATCCCATCACCCCGCAGAGTGAAACCATGCAACAGGCGGGTTATCTCTACGATGAAGGTTATATCAAGGAATATTACCGGGGCGAAGAAGAAATCGGAGTTATGTCCGCCTTGGGCGGCGCCTCCCGCGCAGGTGTGCGCTGCTTGACAGCCACCTCCGGTCCGGGCCTGATGCGGGGTATGGAAGCCATCTCCTCCTGGCCCGGGGCACGCATCCCGCTGGTGCTGATGAACATGTGCCGCGTGATCAACACCCCTTTGGCTATTCAACCCGACAATATTGAAATTTCATTCCTGCTGAACACCGGCATCCTGCACGCGCACGGCGAAAATCAACAGGACTTTTTCGATTACTCCCTGGCCGCTTTCATGGTCTCGGAGGAAGTGGATGTCACCCTGCCGGCGGTAGTCTCGGTAGACGGGTTCTTCGTCACCCACGCCCGCGGCAAGGTTGCCATCCCTTCGGAAGAATTCAAACTGCCGCCGCGTGACGGTTGGCGCTCCGCAGTACCGGCGATGGACAACGAAAATCCGCCGGCCCGTATTTCCCGCGACGCTCCCATTCAAAAAAGTAACTTCATCAGTTATCACATGCACGCCGCCTGGCAACAGGAAATATTTGCCGCGGTGGAACGTTCCGCCAAGTACTGGCGGAAATATATTGGCGAATTGATCGAAGTGACCAACCCCGAGTCCGATTTGTTCATCGTTGCCTCCGGCTCAGCGGTTTCCCAGGCGCGCGAAGCGGTCCGGCAGGAAGGTGAGGCGGGACGTAAAGTGGGCCTGATCAAAATCAAGACCATTCGACCCTTCCCGCGCAAGGAATTGCGGGAAGCTCTTAAACATGTCAAAAACATCCTGGTTCCGGAATTCAATCAGGCGGGCTGGCTGCATAAAGAGTTATGCTCGGAAATGTACGGACACATCGACGCCAAAATTCTACCCGGTCCGAGAGTGTACGGCGGAATGACCATGCCGACGGAAATGATTCTGGAGTGGCTGGCTGATGTCCGAAAATAAAGTTCTATTTATTCCTAAATAAAAAACTTTTGTTTTTTACATATAGAAAGGTTCAAAACCATGTCTCTAGAAACTATCAAACCATCTCCAGGCTTTGAAGAACTGCTTCCCATCGAGTACCGCGACCTGATCAAACACGGTCAATACGGACGGGAAATGAAAGTCGGTGATATGGGCAAGTTCAAGGAGCTCGGCGAAGAGCATCCCATGTGCGCAGGCTGTGCCATGACGCTGTTCATCCGTCTGGTCATGATGGCCCTGCCCAGCCCGGAACATACCATCAATGTCGGCACCGCTGGTTGCGGCCGTCTCGCCATCAGCCAAGCCAACATTCCGTTTATTTACGGAAATTATGGCGACACCAATGCCGTGGCCTCCGGTCTGAAGCGTGCCTTGGAAGTCCGTTTTCCCAACCAGACCAAAGATGTCCTGGTCATGGCCGGCGACGGCGGATTAATCGATATCGGTTTCCAGGGCCTGTTGCATTCCTGGTTCCGTCAGGAAAAATTCACCACCATCATGCTGGACAATGAGGTGTACGGCAACACCGGTGGCCAGGAAAGCGGTATGACCCTGAAGGGCAGTGTCCTGAAAATGGCTCCGCGCGGCAAGCTGGTGGATAAAATCGACGCCATGGGCCTGGCCCAGGTAGCGGGTTGCGCCTACATTGCGCGTATCGCGCCGACCAATCCCGCCCGAGTGCTCCGCACCGTAAAACGGGCGATTTTGATCGCTCGGGAGATCGGTCCGACCTACATTCAGGCCTACACCTCCTGCAACATTGAGTACGCCATCCCCACCCCGGAAGTCATGAAAGACGCCTTCGATGTGGAAAAGGAACGGTACGGCTTCGAAGAGATTATGACCGATGATGCCAAAGCTTATATTACCGATTTGGAAAATAAGCAAAAGGAACTGGCTAAAGCTAAAGCCAAAGCTAAAAAATAACGAGGAGGTTTCGAATCCATGTTAGAAGTTAAACGTTACAATGTTCGTATGGCCGGACTCGGCGGCCAGGGTGTAGTCACCGCGTCCCATATTCTGAGTAATGCCGTGGTCATTTCCAAGGGCTTCAGCTCCCTGGTCCCCTTTTTCGGGTCGGAAAAACGCAACGCCCCCGTCGAAAGTTATGTGCGGATCTCCAATGAGGAAATCTTCGAAATCGGGGAAATCGTCTATCCCAACGTGCTGATGATTTTCAGCGCACAGGTCATCACCCTGGGGAAATCCTACACCATGCCTTTCTACACCGGGCTGAAGCAGGGCGGAATCATCCTGATCAACAACAAGAGGCCGATGACATTTACCCCTGACGAAACCCGCGAGTTGGAAGAGAAGGAAGCCAAAATTTATTTTCTTCCTGCTACGGAGATGGCGAATGAAGTCGCCAAAACCGAACTGGCGACCAACATGGCCATGTGCGGCGCCATCGCCGCCATTTTCGGCATGCCCGATATGGACTCCCTTGAAGCGTCGGTGAAAGACCGGTTCATCGGAAAAGGCATCGTCGTTTCCGGCGGAACCGCCGCCCTCGACAGTGTCATCGAAAAGAAATTCGCCAAAAAAGCAAAACTGCTTGAAGCGAATATGAACACGATCAAGGCGTCCTATCAATTTGCCATCGATAACAAATGGGGCGTCCATGCCGATGCCGGGCAAAAAGCGGCGGCCGTTTAAACAAGTATTTACTGGAGAAAACATGTACTACGTTGCTGATGTAAACAAGGAAATCTGCGCTAAAACCAATTGCCACCTGTGCACAACTTATTGCCCCGAAACCAACTGCATCAATTACAGTGAAGAGGATAAGTCGGCCTATGTCTCCGTGGACCGATGCAAATCCTGCGAAATCTGTGTCTATATTTGTGATGAGGTCGCAAAAAATAATGCTATAGAAATGAAATGGATCGAAAACCTGGAAGACCGGTTTGTGATCAAACAAATCGGCTTGGTCCTGAGATAAAGTTTCTGGTCAAGTATTACCAAGGTATTTGGGCCCGGCCCAAATACCTTTTTTTTATCCTGAATAATCATTTATTCTTTCAAGGAGATTCATTCACATTATGGAAAAAACGCTGGCGATCATCAAACCCGATGCGGTCGAACGCAATCTCACAGGAAAAATACTGGAGCGGACCGAATCCAAGGGATTCCGCATTGCGGCCATGAAGCGTACGCTGTTGACCCTGCCCAGCGCCGAAGAATTCTATTATGTCCACAAGGAACGTCCGTTTTTTGCGGACCTGACCACTTACATGTGCACGGGTCCGGTCGTTCTCCTGGTGCTGGCCCGCGACAACGCCATCCCGGAATGGCGGAAGCTGATGGGGGCCACTGATCCCAAGGACGCCGACGCCGGCACCATCCGCAAGGATTTCGCCATCGATATTGAAAAGAACTCCGTTCACGGTTCGGACTCCGCCGAAAATGCGGCTTTCGAAATTTCCTATTTCTTCAGCCAGACCGAAGTTCAGGAATAACCGAGTCGTCTTCCAGAGGGGTAAAAATCATGATGCAGACCTTTCGAAAAAGAGTCGCATGCGTTGTGGGGAGCTTGATTCTGGTTCTCGCCCTACCCCTCACCAGCGTCGAGGCGGGATCCAAATATTTTTATCAGCTCTATACCCAACCGGAAAACTTCGGCTTGGTGATCTTTCCCAAAGAGTTGATATTTCCCGAACTGGAGGCGACCGTCCAGTCGCTCAATTTCAAGAAAATTGAATCCGGGGAAGCCATCATGCGCTCGGGAAACCAGAAAGAAAATTACACCTACATGATGCCGAAGGCGGTGCAGAAAAAGCACCGGCTGGAAAAATTCATCATTCTCCAGATTTTAACCGATGGCGTCGGCATCATGGTGGGCATCTACGATCAGGAATTCGGGCTCACCCTGCCAACAAAGGTCTTTATAGTTCAAGAGTTAAAGGATAATATATCGAAAACACTTGATATTTTCCGCAAGCAATTGAGAGAGGAAAAACAGGAAATCCGCTGGGTTCCGGATGGTATAATAGTCGAGTAAGCGGTTTTATGGATTTCTGGAGGATTGTTTCATGCCGATTTACGAATACCAATGCGAAAAATGCCAACAGCATATCGAGGCTCTGCAAAAAACCGACGACCCGCCTCTGGAAACTTGCGAACTGTGCGGAGGCAAACTTCAGAAAACCATTCCCAACTCAACCTTTCACCTGTATGGTGACGGTTTTTACACAACCGATAATAAACGCAAATACCTGAAATAGGTATGATCTATATCACCCGAAAATTAGAATTCTGCGCCAGCCACCGGCTGTACAACCCCGATTATTCCGACGAGAAAAATGCGGAAGTCTTTGGCTTGTGCAATAATCCCAACGGCCACGGTCACAATTATGTGATGGAGGTGACCGTCAAGGGCGAGGTGCATCCGGAAACCGGAATGGTGCTGGACCTCAAGGCCCTCAAGAAACTGGTCAATGAAGAAATCATTCTCAAGGTGGATCACAAAAACCTGAACGTGGATGTGGCCTTTCTGAAGGACGTCATCCCTACCGCGGAAAACCTGGCCATCCAATTCTGGGAGGTTCTGGAATCCCGGCTGAAAGGCGGGAAACTGCACGAAATCAAACTATACGAATCGGAACGCAATTTCGTAATTTATAGAGGAAATTCCCGTGAAAGAGTTGATTGAAAAACTACTGATTGAACTGGGGGAGGACCCCTCCCGTGAAGGCCTGCAAAATACGCCGGAACGCGTCGCCAATTCAATGAAATTCTTGACCGGGGGCTATTGGGTGAATATCGAGGAGTTGGTCAACGAAGCCCTGTTTGAGGATCCTGATACCGATGAGATGGTGATCCTGAAGGACATCGACATCTTCAGCCTGTGCGAACACCACATGCTGCCGTTTTTCGGCAAATGCCACGTGGCCTATCTGCCCGACGGCAAAATTATCGGGCTCAGCAAGATTCCGCGGGTGGTCGATGCCTTCAGCCGCCGCCTGCAGGTGCAGGAGCGCCTCACCTCGCAGATCGCCAACTGTTTGAACGACATCCTGAAGCCGAAGGGCGTGGCGGTGGTGATCGATGCACTGCACCTGTGTATGTCCATGCGCGGTGTGGAGAAACAGAATTCCTACACCACTACCAGTTCGATGCTGGGAGTGTTCAAATCCAACCCCAGCACGCGCAGTGAATTTCTGAGCCTGATCTCGGGGAACCACCGGTGGTAACGTCCGGCATCCGGGGAGGCCATCACAACTCCTTTTGGAATAAGGGTTTTATGAGTCGGCGGCGTTTGACATCGCGGGCCGGCAAGAGGTATAATCAGGGTATCAATCACTTACCGGGAAAATAATCGCTTGAACGACACCACATCCAGAGATTTACTCCTCGAAACCAGCCAGTATATTCCTGATATATTCGGCACCCAGGATCTCAACCTCAAGCAGATCGAAAAAAAATTCGACGTCCGCATCACCACCCGGGAAAACCATATCAAAATCAACGGCGAGGCGAAGGATGTTGAGGCCGTCGAGCGCCTGCTCCTGCAATTACAGGACATGATGGCCCAGGGACACAAACTGCTGAACGGCGACATCAAATTCGCCATCCGGCTGGTGGCGGAAGACCCGGAGGTGAACCTGCGGTCCCTGTTCAGCGAGCGGGTCACCGTCTCCCCGAAAAAGGGATTCATCACCCCCAAGGGCACCAACCAACGGGAAATGATCCGGTCGATCCGGAACCACGATATCGTGCTGGCCATCGGCCCCGCGGGAACGGGCAAGACCTATCTCGCCGTGGCGATGGCGGTGGAGGGGTTTCTCAAACACAAATATCAGAAGATCATCCTGACCCGGCCGGCGGTGGAAGCCGGCGAAAAACTGGGATACCTGCCGGGAGACATCAAGGAGAAAATCCAACCCTATCTCATGCCGCTGTATGACGCGTTGTACGAAATGGTGGAATTCAACCAGGTCCAGCAGATGATCCAGGAAGGCTATATCGAGATCGCCCCGCTGGCCTACATGCGGGGCCGCACGCTCAACGATGCCTTCATCATCCTCGACGAGGCCCAGAACTCGACGGTGCCGCAGATGAAAATGTTTCTCACCCGGCTGGGGTTCCGCTCCAAGATGGTGGTCACCGGCGACATCACCCAGGTGGATTTGCCCACGGACACCCAATCCGGACTCACCCACGCCAGGAACATCCTGAAAAATATCGACGGCATCAAAACCATCAATTTTCAGGAAAAAGACGTGGTCCGGCACGAGCTGGTCAAAAGCATCGTCCGCGCCTACGAGGGCGAGCGTAAAGCCAACTCCAACGGCAACCCCGGTCCCGGCTGAAACCCCCTCCCCTCAAGCTGCGGCGGCCCGGTTACGGCCGCGCCCCTTTAATTTCATGGAAATTCTGATCAGCAATAATCAAAACCAGCATCCGGTGGATTCCGAGCAATTTCAGTCCCGGATTGCCCAGGTGCTTGAAAATTTGGGAGAGGAGCGGTGCGAACTGAGCCTGCTGTTGACTGACGACATTGAAATTCAATCACTTAATAAAAAATACCGCGATCTCGACCAGGCCACGGATGTGTTATCCTTCCCGCAGGATAAGGAAGCGGTCAACGAATCCGGGGACACCCTGCTGGGCGACGTGGTCATTTCGGTGGAGACGGCGGCCCGCCAGGCTAAGGAGCATCACCTCACCTTTAATGAAGAGTTGATCCTGCTGGCCATTCACGGCATACTCCACCTGCTGGGCCATGACCACGAACGGTCCCCGCAAGACGCCCGCGCCATGCAGGAAAAAACCCAAACGATTTTCGCAACCCTGTTTCCGGGGCGGCGGCCCTCGGGCACCAGCAATTTTTAACCGTTTGGCCCAGCGTGACGCTGGACCCAACCGGGCAAGGCCCGGTGTTGATTTTCTCTGTCACCCTGTGGGTGCTCCCCTGGGGGAGCACCCACAGGGTGACGGGCAGGGTGAGGGGGAATTTCAAAACCGCCCGGTGCATCGAACAACGGCAAAAGGAGGAATCCCCCCAGCCCCCTTTACAAGGGGGAGTTTATAACCTCCCCTGTATCCCCCTTGGTAAGGAGGGGAATCCTTGGTACGCCAAAGTTTCTTTACCCTTACCAAAGCGAACCGGAGACCGGACCCTATGGAAAGCCTCTGGGCCCCCTGGAGAATGGAATACA
>CBDVDB010000036.1:0-14075 GCA_965372625.1 uncultured Nitrospinaceae bacterium | reverse complement strand
ACTTTGATTTTATAACAAGTTTGCCCCGGTAGATCAAGGCATGTCTGAAGTCGGTTTTCTGAAAGTCAGGGTACGGTTTGCGTTGCCGGGATATGTTTCCCGCGCCCGCGCTTGATTTCGGGAATAAGCATCAAGGTGGCCACCATCATCATCGCAAACGAAACCATTCCGATGGCCGTCGGCCCGATTTGCTGGACGGTCCAGAACCCGATGAGGGGTCCCAGGGTGCCGCGCACTCCGGTTAAGAACACATGGACGGACATATAGGCGGCCACTTTCCCCGGCGGGGCGTATTTGGTGACCCATAAACTCCAGGCGACGGTGCCTCCGCCGAATGCGATGCCGATCAGGGCCGAGCCCAGGCCGATCACAACCGGGTCCTTGGTCAGAAAGAACAATAAAATACCACACGCGAAGAGAACGTTGATGATCATTCTGAGAATGACAAAATTTATACGGTCAAACAGCTTTGCCAGAAGCGGGGCCGAAAAGGCCCGCATGAAATCGGGGATAATGGTAATGATGGTGGCGACAAACAATGCCGAACCTTCGATGCCGTAAACGCTCGACGTGATGTAATCGATCCTCAGGGGAAGCACCCACAGGTTGGCAAACCCCATGATGAACCAGGTCAGCAAAACGTAACCGAAGGCCCGGTCCTGAATCACCAGTTTCATGTGCGCGAAAGGATTCGCGTGGTTATGTTCCTCGATTTTATTCGAGGGCATGTGCCAGATGGCGTAGGCTTTACCCAGAGCCGCAACGCCCAGGGCAATCAGAATCCATTTGTAAAATCCGGGATCCCGGTCCATCAGCGAGGAGCCGAAAAATCCCGAGAGAATGGAAACCAGTACCGTGACCATGACCGCTTTCGAAAATAAAGCGCCGCGCCGGTCGGCGGGATAATTGTCGTAATAAATCGATGTCAGAAAAGGAATGACGGCCGTCAACAGCATGAACCCGGCGACCACGCACAGGGAGTAGGCCCACAGCGAGTCGGCGGTGGCGGCCAGGATCAGGAACACTCCGCTCAGGACGATCGGCAGACTGCCGCACACGGATTTTTTTAAATTCGTCATCGCCGCGTAATGAAACAGGAACAACGAAAAAATCATTCCTATGAATGGAGCGGAGCCGATCAGCGATTTGGAAAAAAGGCCGGCGTCGAAATAACGGATGGCGATGAACAACCCGAAGGTTTGCGTGCCGGAGGTGAGCACTCCCCGGAAAAAACCGCGAAGCAGATCCCATCGGAATGTTTGTTGGGCCAGGGTATCGAGGCCCGGGTTGGAGGCATCTTTCATCGAATTTTTAATCTACCCAATAAGGGGGAACGACACTGGCGGAAGGTCGTACTCTGAAATGGGAAAACCGGCAAGGCCGACAGGCGCGTGTTGTGTTACGTTTCGATCAAGGTTATAACAATGGGGAGCCTGCGTCCATGAAAAATTGGAAACCGAAGACATGAATTGATTTCTTAACAGAATCGTTATGAAGCCCACCCAATACCCAGTCGAAATCCTGACCATCGGCAACGAGATCATTACCGGTCTGGTGACGGATACCAATTCCGGCGTCATCACCCGGCGGCTGGATACTCTGGGAATCCCTGTCACTCGCCAGGTCTCGGTGGGTGACGATGCCGGCGATATCACCGATGCCGTAAAGCAGGCGCTGGCAAGGGTCGATTGCGTGATACTCACCGGCGGTCTGGGCGCGACGCATGATGACATCACCAAACAGGTGCTGTGCCGGTTGTTTGATTCCCCGTTGGTAACCGATGTCCGAGTCAAGCGCAGGATCGATGCCCTGTTCCGGTCCCGGGGAAGAAAAACTCCCCAAACCGCTTATGCGCAGGCCGAGGTCCCGGAAAAGGCCACGGTTCTTTATAATAAAAAAGGCACCGCCCCCGGCCTGCTGTTTGAGAGGGACGGCAAGCGGGTTTATGTCCTGCCCGGCGTGCCTCTGGAAGCTGAATACCTGCTGGAAAAGTTTATCGTTCCGCATCTGGACCCGCTGGCAACGGTCAAGGTGGAGCACCGGATTTTAAAAACCACCGGGATTCCCGAATCGATCCTGTGGGAGGAGATCGGCCCGGTGGCGCCCTTCGAGGAACACGTAAAAGTGGCTTCGTTGCCTTCGCACCTGGGGGTCCGTATCCGCTTCACCGCCACCGGCAAAGACTTACAAGAAACCACCGCCCAACTGGATGCCGCCGAAAAACTGTTAAGACAGAAGATCGATCATCATATTTTCGCGGTCGACGACCAGACCCTGGAAGGCAATATCGGCGGCCTGTTAAAGAAAAAACAATGGACCCTTGCGGTGGCCGAATCCTGCACCGGCGGGTTGATCGGCCACCGGTTGACCAACATTCCGGGAAGTTCGGATTATTTTCTGGAAGGGGCGGTGACTTATAGTAATGAAGCCAAACAAAAACGATTGCGTGTAGACCCGCATGTGATCGCATCGCATGGCGCGGTTAGCGCGGAGGTGGCGGCAGCCATGGCGGAAGGGATGCGTGAACAGTCCGGCAGTACTATCGGCGTGGGCGTGACGGGCATCGCCGGGCCCACCGGCGGCACTCCCGCCAAACCGGTCGGGCTCACCTTTATCGCCGTGTCCGGTGCGCGGGGTACTCGATGCGAAAAATTTCTATTTCCCCAGGACCGAATCCGCAACAAGGAACGCGCCGCCCAGGCCGCTCTTAATCTGCTTCGTCTGTACCTGTTGGCTGAATCCTGACCGGAATCCATCTGTCCCTCTGGATATAACCGTGTTACCCTTTTTATATGGAAATGATCCGGTGCACCCAATGTGAAAAGGATTTCGGCGACGAGTTTGAGAATTGTCCACATTGCGGCACCCGTTCTCCACGGATTCCCGATTATCCCCGGTTCAAGGGAGGTGGGGCGTTCATGGTGATGTGGATCTTTTTTGTGATCCTGATCATCATCCTTTTGGTTACCATGTTTGCCAATTAAAAGGTCCTGCGTTGCGGTGGTTTGAGAGAGGCCTTGAACGGTAAAATCAAAATCATTCCCGCGACGAAGCCGCCGATGTGGGCCATCCAGGCCACCCCCCCGCCCTCACTGCCGGAAGCCAGGTTGCTGTAGATCTGAATTCCCATCCAGAAAATGAGGAGAAACGCCGCCGGTATCCGGATGATGGTGACCAGAATTCCGAGGAACACCAGCGTCTTCACCTTGGCCCTGGGAAACAGCACCAGATAGGCTCCCAGGATGCCGGCGATCGCTCCGCTGGCCCCGACCATGGGAATTTCCGACCCGGTATCCATGAAAACGTGACTCATCGCCGCAATCACCCCGCATAACAGATAGAACAGAATGAACCGGACCTTTCCCAGCACGTCCTCGATATTATTTCCAAATATCCAGAAGAAGAGCATATTGCCCGCCAGATGCATCAGCCCGGCATGCAGAAACATGGCGGAAAAGATATTGGGATACGTCTGGATCGGCTCGTTAATGAACCGGACCGGGACCAGTCCGTAGCGGGTAAACAACGCGGCGGTTTGGCCGGGATAGGTAAATTCCCAGAAAAAAACGAAGATATTGGAACCGATCAGCAGGACCGTGAACAGGGGGAAATTTCGGGTTGGATTTTCGTCGTGAAACGGGAAAAACACGTGATTTTGCCGGGTTGGAAAGGTGAATATGATAGACTCTGGGGGAATTCCCAACCCGATTATATGAAATAAATCGCATGAGTGAAAGCAAAGATGTCCCCATTTTAAGACCGGAAACAGGAGCCCCCGAGGTCCGGGGCCGGCCGGAAGAGTCGCCGGAATGGGTGGTCGCCACCTATCGCAGGCACCGGCTGGCACAGGTCACTGCGGAATTGAACGGGGAAATCGGCGAAAGCCGGGGGAGCGATGTTTATATCGAACCCATTTTGCTCGATATGAACCCCGCGGAGCACCGGCAGAGCCTGCAGGAGCAGGTGTTTCATAATCCCCGCGAAGTCACCGAGAACCTGCTGGATGTCCGAACCTCCAAGGTCATGCTGGAGGCGGATTCGGGCATGGGCAAAACCACCTTTCTTAAAATTTATCTGGAGCGCCTCCTGCAGGCGGAGCAACCCGGCGAATATCCCATGCCGGTACTCTTTGATTTGCCACAATTGCCGGAGGGCACCGGGTTCGTTGAGTTTTATCCCGAATTATATCGGCAGGTCATGGACGTGGTCCTCTTGGAAAAACAGGAACAGCCGGATCTGGAAATCCGGGAACCTCTTTTGGAGAGGACGATCAAGCGTCTGGTGATGACCGGGCAGATACTGTTCCTGCTCGACGGGTTTGATCAACTCATGCCGGAGGACCGATTTCAGTTTTATTTTGACGTGGTGGTCGATGGCGACGCCCTGCGGGATAATTTTGTGCTGATCGTCACCCGGCCCGTCGGGTTCGGACCTTTCGCGACCACCTCGATCGTCAAACGCGGGCAGGACTCGATGTTCCGCGCCACTATCCAACCGGTCGACGACCTGCAGCGAAGGCATTACCTGCCTGCCGCCGCGCTCAAGTCTCAATCTGAAAAATTTCAGTTGTTTTATCCGGAACTGTTTAAAAATCCCTTCCTGTTGAAAATGATCCGGACTCTGGTCGATCGCGAAAAACTCGAAGACGTTAAGTCACGGACCGAACTGTACAACGCGTGGATCGATGAGTTGTTCACCGTAAATGAAAAGCGCAATGCGGAAGTTCAGAAGTGTTTGCAGACACTGGAGGATATTTCCCTGCAATTGTTCCGGGACGGCCATCGGCAGCGGCTTCAGGATGTGGAAACCGGATTTGAGTTGAAAATTTTTGAAGAGCGCGGCGCCCATCTTAAAAAGCTGTGCGCGGATGGCCGAATCGTCGCTCCCTTTGACCGGTTGATCCAGTCGACCCCGACGCGCTGGGAGTTCAGGCATCCGTCCCTTCAGGAATATTTTGCGGGGCGGGCGCTGGCGCGCGATACGAACTGGGAACCCACTCTGCGGGAGCATGGCCGCGATGAGGACTGGCAAAACCTGTTCCAGTTTTTCGCGGGGACCACCGCCACTCCCGCCGATACTCTTATGGATATTCTCCTGGAAGAGGGGGCGGTGTTCCTGGCGGGACATGTTCTGGCGGAAGTGAAAAACGTTTCCGAAAACCGCCGCTTAATCATCGGTCAGTTGTTGAAATACCAGTGCCCCGAAGCGCAACCGCAGTTTTCCAAAAACCGGCTGGTGCGGCTGGCGGCGGTGCTTGAAGAAAACCACCGCGACACTCTGGAGACATTGACCCGCAACCTGCTTAAACGGGATAAGCGCGATTCCAGAATACTCTACGGTTTGCTCGAATTGCTGCTGGCCCTTCATAAAATTGACTGGAAGGAAACCATCGACTGCCAGAACTTTGAAACCGTGCTGACGTTGCCTGAATTGCAGGAATTTCTTAATGAGCATAAAGATCCCGAAACGGTCGGCACCGCGGTGATTAAAAAGTGGACGGAGATGGTGACGGTGCCTGCCGGAAAATTCATCTATCAGGAAGAAAAGGACGAGGAGGACCAGATCGAAATGAAGGAATATTCGATCATGAAATACCTCGTCACCAACGAGTTGTACCGGCAGTTCGATCCCCGGTTTAAACTCCGTTACCCCAAATATTCCCAAGACAAGGAGCAACCGGTGAGCGGGATCAACTATTACGAAGCCACCGTGTTCGCCCTGTGGCTCGGATTGCGGCTGCCGACCGAAACCGAATGGGAAAAAACCTCGCGCGGCACCGATGGGCGGGATTACCCCTGGGGCGAAGCCATGGGATACCAGACCGGGTACTGCAACACCGCCGACTTTGTGATGGGCCGCACCAATGCCGTAACGGATTACGAAGAAGGAATCTCTCCTTACGGATGCTTCGATATGGCGGGCAATGTCTGGGAATGGTGCGTACAACTCTACTCGTCCCAATTCACCACCCAGAAAATCGTCCGGGGAGGGTCCTGGCTCAATTATATGGTTCATGCCAAGTGCCATTTCCGCAACTCCTTCGATCCCGCCGAAAGGCACCCCGGAGTCGGCCTGCGATGCACCACCCTGCCCCTGGCGGAGCTGGAAAAAGAGGACTCCGACGACGATTGACCGGCACCGGTTGCGGTTCTTTTTGTTTTGGATTCCTCAAGCTTGAGAGCCCTCCCGGCTCCTGCGCCCGAGCCGGGTAAACTTTTGCTTGACAATAGTTTAGGTCACTTTCTATCCTGAATGAATAGGGTGGAATATGGATAATTGTGCCTGATTCCGGGGGGCACGGGACCGGGTCGGTGTCGGTTTTTATTGTGGAATGAAACCCCGTTGCCCATTCCGGAAATCCCCTCAACCATCCCGGTGAAAATCTGTGACCATTACGGAAATGAAAAAAAAATTGCTGTTTGTGGATGACGACCCTGCCATGGTCAAAGTGGTCGAGAAAATTCTGGACAGTGCGTTGGGACCGGAGTTGATCGAGTTCCATGAGGCTGTGTCCGGAGAACGCGGGATCCTGAAAGCGGATGAGATTCAACCGGACATAGTGATTTGCGATATCCATTTACCCGGTATGAATGGATTCGAGTATTGCCGCAAGATTCGACAATCAAAACTCCCGGCCACCGTCATTCTCATGTCCGCGTACGATGAGAGTGAGGATTATGCCATTCAAGCCCGGGAAGCCGGGGCGGACGCTTTTCTGACCAAGCCCATCAAAAAGGGTGAACTGTTGTTTGTTGTCAACTTTATCCTTCGGATTAAGCACCTCAACGAAATCGTTCTTGGTAAAAATAGCGAACTGGAAGCGTCCCTGACTCAATTGAAACAGGCTCACGAAACCATGTCGGGTATGAACGATGAGCTTCAGGAAGATCAACACCGGTTGCATGACAATCTCAAGGATATTATCCGGATGAATACCCAAATTTCCGCCATGAACCTTAAACTGGAGGAACGTTTCGACTCCACGGTCGGCCTGCTCACCAACATCATCGAACTCAATCAATCCCAACACCGGGGACACTCCGAGCGGGTCGCGGAGATTGCCGTTTTCATCGCTCAAAAAATGGGAGTGACGGAGGACTCGGTTCAAAATCTTAGAACAGCCGCGCGATTGCATGAATTGGGAATCGTCAGCCTGCCGCGCGACGAAACCGTGGAGCAGGCATTGGACGAAGGCAAAAGCCGGCAGCATACCAGCCACCCGGTGGTCGCCGAAATGCTGCTGAAAGGATTCGCCGGCTTTGAAGCGGTGGCGGAACTCATTCGGCACATGCATGAAAATGTCAACGGCTCCGGAAAGCCCGATGGCCTGGCCGGTGAGAATATTCCCCTGGGATCGCGGATACTTTCCGTAGCCAGTTTTTACGATCATTACCGGGTGGCGCATCCGGACAGTTCTGTTTTGGAAGTTTTAAATAGAGTGGAGAAGGCCAACGGAACCTGGTTCGACGAAAATGTGGTTGCCTTTCTTTCGGAATTTGCGCGGTCCCAAAGTCCGGCGGATGATGCCAAGACCCTCAGTTGTTCCGTGTTTGCCTTGAAAGAGGGGATGGAACTGGCCTCGGATATGTACTCGGAATCCGGCATCAACCTGCTGCGCAAAGGCACGGTGCTGGACCGGGACATGGTGAGCAAAATTCTGAAATTCAATAACCTGGACCCCATTGCGGGGCAAGTCATAGTAAAGCCGTAATCTCTTTATGGATATTGCAACCTTATTAGGAATTTTTTCCGGGATAGCCCTGCTGTTGGCCTCCATTATGCAGAACAGCGGCCTCGAGTTATTCGTCAGCGCGCCTTCGGCGATGATCGTGCTGGGCGGGACCATTGCCGCCACACTCGTGGCGTATCCCATCAACGAACTGTTCGGGGTGATGGGCCTGTTCATTAAAGTGTTCGTGACTAAAAAACGCGATCTGTATGATTTGATCGACACCATGGTCATGATCTGCAGTATCGCCCGCAAGGGCGGCGTCCTGGCCATCGAGTCGCGCCTGGAGGAAATCGATAACGGTTTTCTCAAAAGAGGATTGCAACACACCGTCGATGGCAAGGACGAAACCACCGTGGTCACGCTCCTCAAAAAAGAGATTCGCCAAATCCAGCAGAAACACCGGGATGGATGGGAGATCATGAGTGAAATGGGGAAATTCGCCCCGGCTTTTGGAATGGTGGGAACACTCATCGGCCTGATCCAGATGTTGTCCGCTCTCGACGACGTTAAAACCGTCGGTCCCAAAATGGCCGTGGCCCTGATCACTACATTTTACGGCGCGTTGCTGGCTAACCTGGTTTTCATTCCCATGACCGTTAAACTCAAACGCCGGAGCGCGGTGGAAACGCTGGAAATGAATCTCGTGCTGGAAGGGATCACTTTCATCCGCAAGGGTGTGAATCCCCGATTCATGAAAGAAACGCTGGAGAATATTCTCGAGAACGCCATCGGTAAAAAATTGAAAAGAGAAGAAGTGGCTTTCCGGCCGCCGGTTGCCAAGCCCGCTCCCAAACCGGTTCCGAAGAACCCGAGAAAAGAAGAAGGCGGCCATGATCGACCCCGAAGAGATACCTGACGACGAAGATGAGTTTGTCATCAAGGATGAGCCCCGAGGCATCGCTCCCTGGGTTATTATCTTCGCCGACATGGTCACCCTGCTCATGGTATTTTTCATTCTGCTGTTCGCCATCGGTACGGTCGAACAGGAAAAGTGGCGGCAGATCAAGGAATCACTGCGGGAAGCGTTGGGGGCGGACTCGGTAGAAGAGTTGGGAACCCGCCAGGGGCTGGATGTGGTCAAGCAGGTCCAGACCCAGGTGGATGAACAAACCGTGCATGCCGTCGATGAAGTCGGCGCCATGGTGAACCGGGAGATGGAAGATATCATCTCCGAAGTCGAGGAGTTTGTGTTCAAAAACAAACTTTCGGGCGAAGTTCGCGTTTCCTCGGATGAGCGCGGGGCGGTGATCACCATTTCCGATGTCGTGCTGTTTCCCGCAGGATCGGCGGAAATGACCCCGGAAGGACGCAAAACTCTGAGTCAGGTGTTCGAGGTGCTGCAGCAGTTCAATTACGACGTCAAAATAGAAGGCCATACCGACAATACCCCCATTCACACATTGAGATACCCTTCCAATTGGGAATTGTCCGCCTCCCGCGCTTCGGAAGTGGCTCATATGTTGATCGACGACGGATTTCCCCCGGAACGCTTGTCGGTCGAGGGGTTCGCGGAGTTTCGTCCCAAAGTGCCCAATACCAGTGTGAAGAATCGGGGTATCAACCGCCGGATCGAAGTGGTCTACCAGCGCGGCAGTATCCGCAAACGCATGGTCAAAATTTTGAACCGCAAATGATCCCATCAGGGTCACCAGTCATAAAAGCTATTTTATTTCAATAATTTACGCTTTGACAACCCCTCCACTCTCTGCTAATTTAAAGCCATTCCCTGAATTTTATGGCGGGTGCAACCGGGATCCGGGTGGACCCCGAAATGGCGAAATCTTGAAGCAGGAACACCGGGAACAATGGATGCGGCGGGCATTGGAGTTGGCCGGCAAAGCGGCGGGTCGAACCTCGCCCAATCCCCTGGTCGGAGCTGTCATCGTTAAAAACGGCCGGGTGATCGCCGAGGGCTACCATAAGAAAGCCGGCCGTCCGCACGGTGAGATCGAAGCCCTCCGAAAAGCCGGGAAGCGGGCCCGGGGGGCGCAGATGTTCGTCAATCTGGAGCCCTGTTGCCATCAGGGGCGCACGCCAGCCTGTACCGGGGCCATTATTGAGAGCGGCCTCAGGGAAGTGTTTGTCGGCATGCGCGACCCCAACCCCCTGGTCGGGGGCAAGGGCGTTCGACGGTTAAAAAGGGCAGGTGTGGCAGTTCACAATGGATTGTTAAATAAGGAGTGCCGACAACTCAACGAGGCCTTCATTAAATATATACAAACGGGACAGCCGTTTGTCATTTTGAAATCAGCGCTGTCGCTGGACGGTAAAATCGCCACCGCCACCGGCGAGTCGCAATGGATCACCGGACCCGAGGCGAGAGAGCGGGTGCACCGCCTGCGGGATCAGGTGGACGCCATTCTGGTGGGAGCCGGGACGGTGCTCAAGGATAATCCGCGCCTGACCACCCGGCTGAAAAAGGGCAAAGGCCGCAACCCGGCCCGTGTTATTCTGGATGCCGACGCTAAAATCCCGCTCAAGGCGCGGGTGTTTCAGCATGCGAAGCGTGACCGGGTGGTCTACGTCACCACGCATAAGGCTTCCGCCGCCCGGCTCAACCGGCTGCGCAGGGCCGGCGTTGATTTTCATGTTTTAAATGAGGTTAATAGTCGTATATCATTGAAAAAAATGATAAAAATATTAGGCGATATGGAGATATCTTCACTCCTGCTGGAAGGTGGAAGCGGGCTCAATGCCAGCGCCTTGAAAGCCGGAATAGTCGATAAAGTGGTCCTGTTTCTGGCTCCCATGATTATCGGGGGAGTAACGGCCCCCGGTGCGGTGGGGGGACCGGGCATCAAAAACCTGAAGCAGGCGCTCCAGATTAAAAACCTCACGGTCACTCCCGTGGGAGCCGATTGGATGGTGGAGGGGTACTTGTAAATCATGTTTACCGGAATCATAGAAGTCGTCGGAACGGTTGGGAAAATCGTCTTCAAGGACGACATGGCCCGGATGCAGGTGGATACCGGCCCGCAATTCGCCCGGTTTGAAATGGGGGAGAGCATCGCCGTCAACGGGGTCTGTCTGACGGTGGCCGATTCCGGCGACCACTGGTTCGCGGTGGATATGACCACGGAAACCCTGAACCGGACCAGCTTCAAACAGGTGAAGACGCAATCGCGGGTGAATCTGGAACGCGCCTTGACCCCCTCCACCAAGATGAGCGGACATTTTGTGACGGGGCATGTCGATTGTGTCGCCTCGGTGACGAGCATCGACGAGAAACCGGGCGAAGTGCTGTTCCGGTTCGAGCATCCCCCGGAGATGACTCCGTACCTGATAGAAAAGGGTTCGGCGGCGGTGGACGGCATCAGCCTGACCGTCTTTGATTGTAAAGATAACCGTTTTACGGTATCGATCATTCCGTTCACGCTGGAGCATACTAATTTGAATGACCGCCAGGTTGGGGATACCGTCAATATCGAGTGTGATATGATTGGTAAATACGTGATTCGAGCTTGTGAAACGGTGTTCGGCGGCTCTGACAAGGGCGCCAGCATTTCCCCTGAATTTTTGAAACAGCATGGGTTTTTATGAAAAAGGATAAACCAAATCCCTTCAGCCTCATCGATGAAGCGATTGAGGACCTCAAACAAGGCAAGATGATCGTCATCGTGGACGACGAGGACCGCGAGAACGAAGGCGACCTGATGATCGCCGCGGAGATGTGTACGCCCGAGGCGGTGAATTTCATGGCGAAGTACGGGCGCGGACTGATCTGCCTGACGTTGACCGAACAGCGGACCGCGCAACTGGGTTTGCCGATGATGGTGCAGGAAAACCAGGCACGGTTCGAGACGCCTTTTACCGTATCGATTGACGCGAAAAACGGAATCACCACCGGTATTTCCGCCGCGGACCGGGCGAAAACCGTTGCGGTGGCGATGGACCCGGAAGCCACGCGATACGATCTGGTCATGCCGGGGCATATTTTCCCCCTGCGTGCGCGGGACGGCGGTGTTCTGGTGCGGGCGGGGCAAACCGAAGGCTCGGTCGATATCGCGCGTCTGGCAGGGTTGAAGCCGTCGGGAGTCATCTGCGAAATCATGAACGACGACGGCACCATGGCGCGGGTTCCCGAGCTTTCCAAATTCGCTCAAAAACACAAAATAAAAATGATCACCATCAAGGATTTGATGGAGTACCGCCTGAACAGCGAGACCCTGGTGGAAGAGGTGGCGGTGACGCAACTGCCCACGGATTTCGGCGATTTCAAGGCGGTCGCTTTCAGGAACAAGTTGATCGATCAGGTGCACATCGCTTTGGTCAAGGGAGATGTGACACCGGACCAACCGACCCTCGTGCGGGTGCATTCCCAGTGTCTGACCGGCGACGTGTTCGGATCTCACCGTTGCGATTGCGGCGAGCAGTTGGCGAAGGCTCTCAATATGATCGAACGGGAAGGGCTGGGAGTTTTGCTCTATCTGTATCAGGAGGGGCGCGGCATCGGCATCCTCAACAAACTGAAAGCCTACGCGCTGCAAGATGAGGGGCACGATACCGTTCAGGCCAACGAGGAGTTGGGCTTCAAAGCCGATCTTCGCGACTACGGCATCGGGGCACAGATTCTGCGGTCCCTCGGGCTGGGAAAAATCCGGATCATGAGCAACAACCCACGGAAAATCGTGGGGCTCGAAGCCTACGGCCTGGAGATGGTGGAACGAGTGCCCATCGAGGTGACGCCCAAAAAACACAATATCAAATACCTCAAGACCAAGCAGGATAAGTTGGGACACTTGATTAAAAACGTTTTCTGAGCGGGATGGGATAGTGCCGAAAATGATCGAAGGCGATTTGAACGGAGCCGGTCACAAGGTAGGAATCGTGGTGAGCCGGTTCAACGATTTCATCACCGGCCGCCTGTTGGACGGCGCGGTGGACTGTCTTCTGCGCCACGGGGTGCAGGATGCGGATATCGAAGTGGTGAAAGTGCCGGGCGCTTTTGAAATTTCCATGGCGGCCAGGCGCATGGTTGCCAAAAAGAAATACGATGCCGTGCTGTGTCTGGGCGCGGTGATTCGCGGCGCCACCCCGCACTTCGAATACGTTGCCGGGGAAGCGGCGAAAGGCGTGGGCGCTCTGGCCCTGGAAGCCTCCATTCCCGTTCTGTTCGGCGTACTGACTACGGATAATCTGGAACAGGCGATCGAACGCGCCGGCGCCAAATCCGGCAACAAAGGCTGGGAAACGGCATTGGCGGCGATCGAAATGATTAATGTGTTCAAGCAACTTTAAGCGGACTACCTTATGGGCAAACGGCGGTTTTCAAGAGAATTGGTGACCCAGTTTCTTTATCTCACCGAGATGAACGAAGGGGATTGGCAGATTCAATTGAAAAATTTCTGGGAAACCAATTCCTGCCAGGCGGATGTCCAGGCGTTTGCTGAAGATATTCTGAATAATATTTTCGATCACAAAGAGGAAATTGATGCGCGGCTGGAAAAATACAGTGACAACTGGACGCTCTCCCGAATGGCGGTGATCGACCGCAACCTGCTCCGTTTGGCGGCGTCGGAGCTTATGTACAGCAAAACCGTTCCGCCCAAGGTGGCCATCGACGAAGCCGTTGAAATTGCCAAGAAGTTCGGCAGTGCGGACTCACCCAATTTCATCAATGGCGTTCTGGACCGTATATTAAGAGAATTGAAACCGGACGTTCCGCAGGCCAGCTGAATCGACAATGTTTTAAAAAACGAAACGGCTCCCCATGGTTTATCTCATTTTTTCCGATTTGCACAGCAATCTGGAAAGCCTTGAGAAGTTCATCCAGATCAGCGAAACCATCCCGCACGACCAGAAAGTGTGTTTGGGCGATATCGTCGGATACAATGCCGATCCCAACGAATGCGTGGACTGGATACGCGAAAATGTGGATATTGTACTGGCGGGCAATCACGATTACGGGGTGGTGGGGAAAACGGACACCTCTTACTTCAATCCTTACGCCCTGCAAGCCTGTCTGTGGACGCGTGATGAATTAACGGAGCGCAATGCCGAATACCTCCGCTCGCTGTCCGTTAAAAAAGAGCAGAATGGAATTTTATGGGTACACTCTTCTCCTTACGAGCCGAATGAATGGCATTACGTGAACAATCAATATGACGGGGAGGAAAATTTTCCTCATTTCGAGGCCCAATGGTGTTTTCTGGGCCATTCCCACAAGCCGGTTATTCTGGAGAAGCAACCCGGCGGCCTCGTGGAGGCGATATTCGGCGGGACGGCGCTTCATTGGGAATATGAACTGAAACCGGACTGCCGTTACATCATTAATGTGGGCAGTCTGGGGCAACCCCGCGATGGTATTCCGTCTCCCTGCTTCGTGGTTTTCGATTCTGACCGG
>CBDVDB010000035.1:0-14165 GCA_965372625.1 uncultured Nitrospinaceae bacterium | reverse complement strand
CCGCATGGCGGCCGGCGTTTTGCCGAAGGAAACTTCAATCTGGAGGTGACGATTTACGAGGCCAACGTACCGCCGCAATTTCGAATCTACGCGACGGACGCACAGGGCCAGGACATTCCACTCGACCCAATCGAGTTGACTATCGACTTGCACCGGCTGGAGCGGGTGGACTCTATTCAATTCCGCCCTGCCGGCGAATACCTGCTGGGGGACACCGAAGTGGTCGAACCGCATTCCTTCGACGTTAAAATTTCCGCGACATGGCAGGGACAAACCTATCGGTGGGAATACTCCCAGACTGAAGCGCGCGCCCAGATTTCCGCAGTGGCCGCCCAGAACGCGGGCATCGAAACCACTCGCGCCGGACCCGCCGATATTCACCAGAGGGTGCAACTCAACGGCGAAATCGGCCTTCATGAAAAGCATGTGGCGCATGTGGTGCCGCGGTTGGATGCCATGGTCACCAGCGTCAAAAAAGATCTGGGCGACCCGGTCAAAAAGGGCGACATCCTGGCCATTCTGGATTCACGCGAACTGGCCGACGCCAAGAGTGATTATTTAACGACGTTGAAGCAGGCCAAGCCGACCGAAGTGGAACTTGAGCGGCAGAAACTGATCAACATGAATACCCAAATCATGCTCGACCTTCTCCAACAAGGGTTGGACCTGGATGCGCTTTACGAAAAAATCAACGCACTGGTGCTGGGCGATGCCCGTGCGCAAATCGTTCCCGCCTATGCCACCCTGATCCGCTCCAAAGCGGTTTTTGAGCGCGAACAATCACTGTATCAAAAGAAAATCTCTTCAAGGTCCGAATATTTTCTGGCGATGGAGGAATACAAAAGCGCGGAGGCCCGATACATCGCGCTACAGGAAAAAATCGCCTTCGACAATAAACTGGCATTGCTTGAAAAACAAAAGAACCTTGAAAACGCCAAACTGGCAATCAAAATCATAGCGCAAAAACTCAAGGCGCTGGGATTGACCTCGTGGGAGATCAATCATTTATCCGACGACCAACGCGACCGGTTCACCCGGTTCGAATTACGCTCGCCAGTCAACGGGGAAGTAATCCAAAAACACATCGTGGTCGGAGAGTCGGTTAAAAAGGATTCCGGTGTGTTCCTGCTGGCCGATTTGTCCGAAGTGTGGGTGAACATCGCGGTGCCGGTCAAACGCCTGAACGTGGTGAAACTGGGCCAGCAGGTTACTGTCAAGGCGGACAAACTGGGTCTGGAAGCCACAGGTAAACTCAGTTATCTCGGAGCGTTGATTGATAAAAAGACCCGGGCCGTAACGGGACGGGTGGTCATTCGCAACCCGAAGCGGCTCTGGCGGCCCGGCATGTATGTAACGGTTGAGCTGGTTCAAAAATCCCGGAAGGTTCCGCTGGCGGTTCCGGCGGGCGCCATTCAAACCATCCGCGACTGGCAGGTGGTGTTCATCAAGGTGGGCGACACCTATGAGGCCCGGCCACTGGAGCTGGGAGAAAGCGACGGCGATTGCGTGGAGGTTCTCGGTGGCCTATCAGCGGGGGATGAATACGTTTACAAAAACAGTTTCGCGGTGAAAGCGGAAATCGGCAAATCCGCCGCCACGCACGATCATTAGGAAAGAGGCTTAACCGTGCTCGAACGCATCATTCATTTTTCAATCCGGCAGAGAATATTCGTGATGTTCGCGACCCTCGGGTTGATCGGCCTCGGCATCTACAGTTTTCAACGCCTGCCGATCGACGCCCTGCCGGACATCACCAATGTTCAGGTCCAGATCAATTCCGAAGCTCCCGGCTATTCACCGCTGGAAGTGGAACAGCGCATCACCTACCCGGTGGAAACCACACTGGCGGGACTGCCCTTCCTGCTCGAAACCCGATCCATTTCCCGCTACGGTTTATCACAGGTCACCGTCATTTTTGAGGAAGACACCGATATTTACTTCGCGCGCCAGTTGATCAACTCGCGCATGCAGGAAGTGAAGGAGCAACTCCCGGCGGGGATTCAGCCGATCATGGGACCCATCGCCACCGGTCTGGGTGAAATTTTCTTGTGGTCGCTGGAATGGGAAGAAGGACACGCCCGCCTGAAAGATCCGTTTGACGCAGCGGTGGAGTTGCGCACGGTTCAGGACTGGATCATCCGGCCGCAACTGCGCACCGTTCCCGGCGTGGCGGAGGTCAACAGCATCGGCGGATACGTCAAGCAATACCAGGTAGCGCCGGACCCGGAAAAACTGATGGCGTTCGATATTACCTTCCACGATATCGTGCAGGCGTTGCTCGACAACAATGCCAACGTGGGAGCGGGCTACCTGGAGCATAGCGGCGAACAGTATCTCATTCGCGCGCCGGGACAGGTGGTCTCCGAGGAAGAAATCTCCAATATCGTGATCGGCACCCATCGCGGCGTCCCCATTCACATCCACGACGTGGCCGAAGTCATAATCGCCAGGGAACTCCGCACGGGCGCCGCGACCAAGAACGGCCGGGAAACGGTATTGGGCACCGTGTTCATGCTGAAAGGGGAAAACAGCCGGACGGTATCGTTGCGTGTGGCAGAAAAAATGAAAGAAATCAGCCGCACCCTTCCCGAAGGCGTGAAAGTGGAAGTCGTGTATGACCGTACCAAACTGGTTAACGCGACATTGAAAACCGTGCGCGACAATCTTTCCGAGGGCGCCCTGTTCGTTATTCTCGTATTGTTTCTGCTTCTGGGAAATTTTCGGGCGGCCCTCATCACGGCGCTGGTGATCCCCCTGTCCATGCTGTTCGCCATCAGCGGTATGGTAACCAATAATGTCAGCGGCAACCTGCTCAGTCTGGGCGCTATCGACTTCGGCATTATCATCGACAGCGCGGTGATCATCGTTGAAAACTGCATTCGGCGCATGGGCCTCGAGCAAACCCGCCTGCAACGAGAACTCAAACCGGAGGAACGGCATTTCATCGTTCAGCAGGCGGCGGTGGAAGTGTCACGGCCCAGCATCTTCGGCGTGATCATCATCATGATCGTTTACATTCCGATTCTGACCTTAACCGGTATCGAAGGCAAAATGTTTCAGCCCATGGCGTTCACCGTACTGGCGGCGCTGACCGGCGCGCTGGTGCTGTCGCTGACATTCATCCCGGCGATGGTGGCGCAGTTCGCGGCGGGCCGTATCTCCGAAAAGAAAAATCCTATTCTGGAACTGGCGAGAAAAACCTACGCACCGCTGCTCAATCTATCCCTGAACAACCGCCCTGCCGTAATGACGTTGGCCGGGGTACTGGTCGCCTTGGGCCTTTTGATGGGAACGCGCCTCGGAACAGAGTTCCTCCCTACGCTGGACGAACAGGACATGGCGGTGCATGCCCTGCGCATCCCCGGCACCGGGCTGGACCAGGCGGTCTCCATGCAGCACCCTCTCGAAAAAAAGATCCTGGAATTTCCCGAAGTGGATTACGTGTTCGCTAAAATCGGAACAGCGGAAATCGCCACCGATCCCATGCCGCCCAGCGTCGCCGATGTGTTTGTGATGATGCATCCGCGCTCGCAATGGCCCAATCCCAAAAAGTCACGCATCGAGTTAGTTGAAGAGATGGAACCGATACTGAGCGGCCTGCCGGGCAACAAATACGAATTCACCCAGCCCATTCAAATGCGTTTCAACGAACTCATCGCCGGGGTGCGAAGCGACGTCGCCGTGAAAGTTCATGGGGATAATCTCGATATTCTTCTGGCAGAGGCGGAACGCATTGTTCATGTGCTGGAAACCGTTCCGGGCGCCACCGACGTGCGGATGGAACAGGTGACCGGCCTGCCGGTCCTCACCATTCAACTGGACCGCACCGAAATGGCGCGGCTGGGCCTGAACGTCGCGGACGTGCAGGATGTCATCGAAATCGCCATCGGCGGCAAGCAGGCCGGACAGGTGTTTCAGGGCGACCGGCGGTTCGATTTGATCGTCCGCCTGCCCGATGCCATGCGCACCAACATTTCGTTGCTGAAACGCATTCCCCTGCCCTATCCCGAAGGTGCGACGGGTGCCGCCGTTCCAGAAAGCCCACTTCCCTCATTTATCACTTTGGGAGCCGTGGCCGACTTTGAAGTCATTAAGGGGCCCAATCAGATCAGCCGCGAAAATGGCAAGCGGCGCGTCGTGGTAACGACGAACGTGCGCGGCCGGGATCTGGGTTCGTTTGTCGAGCAGGCACAGAAGATGATTCAAAGTAAACTGAAACTCCCTTCCGGATACTGGATCACCTGGGGCGGCACGTTCGAGCATATGATTTCCGCAACCAAACGGTTGTATGTAGTCGTACCGGTGGCGCTGTTGCTGATCTTCCTGATGCTGTTCGCGGCGTTCGGTTCCATCAGGCAGGCGTTGATCATTTTTACCGGTGTGCCGTTGGCGTGGACCGGCGGCATCGTTTCGTTATGGTTGCGAGGCATCCCCCTTTCCATTTCCGCGGCAGTGGGATTTATCGCCCTGTCCGGGGTGGCGGTGCTGAACGGCGTGGTGATGATTTCCTTCATCAACAAACTGCGTGAGGAAGGAATGGATCTGGAGCCAGCGGTGGTGGAAGGATCGTTGACGCGCCTCCGCCCGGTATTGATGACGGCGCTGGTCGCCTCATTGGGATTTCTCCCGATGGCGCTGGCCACCGGCACGGGCGCGGAAGTACAGCGGCCCCTGGCCACGGTGGTCATCGGAGGCATACTCTCATCCACCGCGCTGACCCTTTTCGTGCTGCCGGCTCTCTATCAGCAATTCCACAAAAGAAAAGTTTTCTAGAAGAAATTCAGGAAGAAATGGGTTCCATATATTCGAACATGCGTTCGATGCAACGGAGGGCGTCGTGCCGTATTTCAGGGGAAAGTTCAACAATCTGGTCCGGACGCGGGTTTTCGAGCGCCTGAAGAACGTCATTCAATGAATTGGCCTTCATGTATTTACACATGGTGCAGGAACCGACGAAATGCTTGTCCGGAAACTCCGATTGCAGAATGCCGGTCAACCCGCACTCGGTGAGCAGGAAAAACGTATCGCAACTGGATGCGCGAACGTGGTCGAGCATGTTGGTAGTGCTACCGACGTAATCCGCCTTCCGCACGACTTCCGGCTGGCACTCCGGATGCACCAGCACGTCGACACCGGGATTGATGATGCGGACAAAATCAATAGCGGTCGGCGCGTATTCCTCATGCACGTAGCAGGTGCCGTCGTACCAGGATATATTTTTTTTGATGCCCCGGTCCTTTAAGTATTGAATCACGTTCATCGCCATCAGCTTGTCGGGCAGAAAATAAATGTTGTCATTATCGATGGCTTCCACAATGTGATACACGTTGGAGGAGGTCACGCACACATCGCACAGGGCTTTCACTTCGGCGGTGGTGTTGATGTAGCAGACAAATGTGTGACCGGGGTATTCCTCCCGCAACCGTTTGACATCGGCGGGGGTGATACCATCGGCCAGCGAACAGCCGCCGTCCGGGTTGGGATCGATGACGGTTTTATCGGGATTTAAAATTTTCGCGGTCTCCGCCATGAACCTGACGGCGGGAAAGACGATCACTTCGGCATCGGAATCGCGGGCGGTCTTGGCCAGGCCGTAGGAATCCCCGGTGGTGTCGGCGACTCCATACAGAATTTCCGGCGCCACGTAATTGTGGGCGAGAATGATGGCGTTCTTCTCCCGCTTGAGCTCTTCAATCCGATCGATGATGGGATGAATCCGCCGGCAATGTTCCAGCGTGAACTCGCACAGGGGACTACCGACCTTGATCGGCTTCAGTTTTTCATACAATTGTTCGACGGTGATCATGCGATTAACCTGGCGGCCAATTCATGGGCCGGCCACCCAGTAAATGAAAATGAACGTGAAACACGGTCTGCCCGGCGCCCATCCCGCTATTCAGCACCAGACGGAATCCGGACATTTCAAGATCGTTCTCTTCAGCCAGGAGCTTGGCAAGGATGCATACCGACCCCATCAGCTCCTTGTCCTCTAACTCCACATCCATGAGGGTTCCCATGTGCTTTTTGGGAATGATGAGAAGATGGACCGGGGCCTGGGGATTGATATCTTTGATGGCCATCAACTGATCATCATCGTAAACTTTTTCAGAGTCCTCTGCTCCGCTGGCAATTTTGCAAAACAAACAGTTTTCCACAACTACCTCCTTCGGGATGGATGTAAAATTTTACTGCCCTTAATATACTCCAGCCCCTGTTTGAAACCAACCAAAAATCACCGGGTAACAGAAAACGCCGTGGACCCGATAACCCCATTGCGGCAAGGGGAATATCAACCCAAGAGAGAGTTCGTATTTAACGAAAATAATTTTTACCGTGGAAGGGCTCCTGCAGGTCCATCCGGCGCAGATATTCCTGAATTTCCTTTTTGTAGGAAATGAAGGGGTCCAGCATGAGGAAAGGTTCTTCTTTATTCAGGCGGAAACCGATCCAGTCGATCAAATATCCCGTCTGGCATTCCAGGAGAGTTTTCACCAATTCGCCGCGGCCGTCGGCGCGGGTGCCTTTGGGCGCGCTGATCTGCGCGAACTGGATGGCTTCGTCGGAAGTTTTGCGGTAGGCATCGCCGTTTTCTTCCAATCCCCAGTACAGGCCATGCGATTTATTAAGATTATGAAACTCAAGATCAAGACTTTTAACCCAGGGATCCTGCCACCCGACATTTTCCGATTTCATGAATTCGGTGAGCATCCAGTATTTGCTGGCCCAGTCGACACGCCCAATGAGCGCTTCCGGCCCCTTGGGCATATCCGTCAGCACGGATTCCCAGGCCTCCAACACCCAATCGGTATCGCTGGAGGAACCCGCCAGGTATTTCTTCGCGGTCTGCATGATGTCTGACTGCAATTCCAATGCGGTGGAGGATTTACCGTCCCGCAAAGAGATTTCCCACTTGAACTTCGGGTCGCGGGAAATATCGCGCATGGCGTTGACCGAATCGGATAGAATCCATTCCGGATCGGCCACGCCCAATTCGATCAGCTCCATCATCAGTGACGTGGAGCCCATCTTGAGAGCGGTGGCGAATTCGCTCATGTTGGAATCGCCGACCAAAAGATGAATGCGGCGGTACTTGCTGGGATCGGACAAAGGTTCGTCGCGGGTATTAACGATGGCGCGGTTGTACTGCACCCAGCGATAAAATTCGTTGGGGATATGATCGGCGCGCTGGGAAATTTGAAAGTTAACTTCTTCCTCGTCTTTGCGCGTCTGGTGAATATCATCCCAGTCGCGGAACGGTTGCGGATTGCAGGCGCCGGTCCTTCCCGCGCCGGCATAAATCTGCCGGGTGACCAGAAACGACGCCAGCAGGCGCAGGTTTTCGCGGTTATCAAACTGGAAGGCGCGGCTGACGAGATAATTTTCATGACACCCGAAGGTGGCGTTGGTTTCCAGGTCGACGTTGTTTTTGATGAAGGCCACCTGGTCGGCCCATCCCAATTCCTCGAGGGCCTTTTGCACGATTTCATCCCCGGCACGGTCGAAGGTGACCAGGTCCACCAGATTGGAACATTCGGGAGAGGCGTATTCGAGATGGCCCATGTCCAGATAAATGCGGCCGCCGTTGGCGAGAAATCCGCCGTTGCCCGGCGGTTCGTCGTTGGCCCGGTAATGGAGATCGAGCACGCCCTGCTTCTGGTCGAAGATATGATTCTTGATCCGGACCGCAACGTCGATGGGACCGTATTTGAAATCCTCCTCTTTGATCAGGAGGCCGTATTCCGTTTCCAATCCGTATATCCTGCGCTTCATATTTATTTCGCCGCCGGTATTAAAGGTTCAATTTCATCAGGAGTCACATTCCGGTACAGAGCCTTCCGCCGGGCTTCGGTGGCAAGCACCGCGGCTTCCAGCGTCCACTGGTCGAACGCGTCGGCCAGGGTCATTGGAGTTTCGTCAGCATCCTCAGCATCCTCCGATTTGGGCGCTCCTTGTTTCTTGCCCTCTTCCCACAGACGGCAGGCTTCCTTTAAAGCCTGCTCCAGTGGTAGTGCGGCAAAATCGGTCTGCTCGATTTGTTTTTGAATCCAATCCGCTTCTTTATCGTTGCCGGAGATCACCGCTCCCTTTTTAAATGTTTCCCAGTGCCCGTCGTAATTGAGTCGAAAGAACAACGGCCGGTTGTCGAAATTGATTTCGGCAAACAGCAGTTTGACCAGATACGGCGCCCGCATGACTTCCTCGAAGTTCTGCTTCATCGCCGGAGCGATGCCGAACTGGAGGAGCCGGGCGATGGTCACATCTTTTTCCGACCGGTTGAACCCTTCCAGGTGGGCCATGTCCAGCAGAGTCATGCGCAAACGCTCGACGTCGGCGGGATGCCCGAGACTGCCCAGGGCGATGCGGTCGTACACCTCAAAAATTTTTCCAGGCTGGACGGTGAACCCCATCACCAGCGCCCCGCCCTGATAGGGAACGGCGAGAACCGGCTGGCCTTTTTTCAATTTCTCCTGAACGTAGCTGTGGCGGGTGGAAATGGCCTCCATCCAGCGAAACGGTTCATCAAACATCATTCATTCCTTTTTGTGGATTCCTGAAACAACGCCGCCAGCTCGTCTTCGGGCATGAACCGATAACCTTGATGGGTAATGCTGGCGATGACGGGATAAATTTTATCCTCGGGACGGGCCTGCCCGGTGGCGCTGTCGAACTGTCCGGCGGTCTGCAACAACCGGATAGCCAATTGCGCCGCTTCCTTTAAATTTTTTTGAGATAACTTTTTGGCGCCCCAGAGGTTTTCGTATTCCAGAATACCGCGAATCACCGGCGAGCCGGACCCGGTGGCGGTGTGTGTCTGGATTTCAAACTGCGCCCCCAGAATATCGTAAAAATAAATGTAGGGTTTGGCGTCCCGGATATCATAGGACGCGAAAATCGGGCTGACCGCGCCGACGCCCTGCATGGCGAGGCCCATGTTGTCCTTCAGCAGTTTGGACAGGGCGCGGATTTTACCTTCGGCGCTCAACGGTTGCAGTTGCGACCGGCGGTAATACTCAAAGTTGTGTGACAGGATGCGGGCCATCTCAAACGCGGTGGCGGGAACCCCGGCGATCGCCATCAGCGAACAGTCGTCGATGGGAATCACCTTGTCGCACCGATCGTACATGATGGCATTGCCGGCGGTGGCGCGGCGGTCTCCGGCGACGATCACGCCATCCTTGAAATGAAAGGCCAGCACGGTGGTGCCCTGAGTCAGGCTGGCCTTATCGATGGCGGTCAAACCCACAATCGCCTTGGGCCAGGAATAGCCCGACCGCTCCAGAAGATCGATAAAATCTCCCGGCCCGTTGAAAGTATTGTCCGGCTTATCGCTCATTGACCTGTACGCTGCTTATATTTTTCCGACTGTTTGGGGTCGACTTTTTTCATGCGCTTGAGAAGATCGTCACGCCCCGGACGATTCACATCCGGCCGGGAAGGACCGCTGTCCTGCCGGTCCGGGGTGGACTCTTTTTTCTCTTCTCGCCGCAAAGGATCATTCATTTCCATGCCAACTGCTCCTTGTTTGAATCCAGAACTTGAACTAAATCTTCTCTGGTGATGATACCGGACAAATCCAAAATCTCACCATTGTTGAACTCGATTCCCGTCCAATGGATGTTTTTAATACGATCACGTTCCTGCTCGACCGCCTGCCCGCGAATTCGCGCTCTTGTATCCTGAGGCGCCCGGTGGACGGCGGCATCCACTTCACTCGCTGCAATCAACCCGATCACGCTGCCGGCGTCGCGGAGACCGTAATACAGGCCGCGTTCCGGGTCCAGATTATGATACTCCAAATCGAGGCTTTGTAAAATCGGGTCTTCCCAACTCAAACCCTCGGCCTCGATAAAATCGTTGAACAGGTTTTCCTTGATCGCCCAATCGATGCGGTCGGCCAGCTTTTCCCTGTGATGCCTGAGGTCGCTCAACGTCCGGCCCCACTCGCGGGTGACCCACTCCCATTCTTCCGTTTCGTCGGAAAGTCCGGAATGCTTGAGCGCCTGCTCCAGATACCATTCCTGAATTTCCAGCGGGGTGACGGTGGCACCCGATTTCAGTTTTAACGGCACCTTGCCCGTGATGTCCCGCGACACGCGCTGAACGTCCGCCACTGGATCGGCCAGCTCAAACGGCGCGGCAAATTGTTCGGCGCCGATCAGCGTCAACACCAGCCGGGTGGACCCCACCTTGAGCGCCGTCGCGTAGGGTGACATGTTGGCGTCGCCCAGAATCAAATGCAGACGGCGGTAATCCTGAGTGGCGTGCGGCTCGTCACGGGTGTTGATGATGGGCCGCTGGGTCATGGTTTCGATACTGAGCACGCTGTCGATAAAATCGGCGCGTTGCGCCAGCTGTAAACCCGTAAAACCTTCTTTATTTTTTCGTTCCGCGCCGACTTTTCCCGCCCCGGCGTACAACTGCCGCGTCACCAGAAACGGGACCAGCTGCCGGACCCAGACATCGAACGGCAGTGTGCGCGGGATCAGGTAATTGTCATGCGTGCCGTAACTGTGTCCGCTGTAATCGGTATTGTTCTTAAACAACTGCAACACCTTGCCGCCCAAATCCCGGTTACGGACGCGAACGCATTCGCTGACGATTTTTTCCCCGGCCAGATCGTGCGCCACCAGATCGAACACGGTGCGGCATTCCGGCGTGCTGTATTCCGGGTGCGTGTGATCGTTATAGAAACGCGCTCCGTTGGTCAGCACGCGGTCGCTTTTCATTTCCCAGTACGAATAGGGCCGCTGGCGGTCCTGTTCGCAGAATTCGTCTTCCTCTTCATCCTGCGCCAGCCGCGACACCCGAAACCCGCGCATGTCAACATGCGTGCGCTCGCGGCTATAGTCCCAGGCCTTGAATACGCTTTTGGCTTCACAACACGCCAACAGGCGCATGGATTCCTCGACCGGGTCGGAATTCTCCTGGTCCTCGCGGACGATCCCGTACTCCGTTTCAATTCCCAGCAGAGGAACAATTTCACTCATATAATCGACCGGCTGAGGGTATCGGAAGCAGCCTGATCGGAATCGTTGGGCCGCCGTACCCGCGCCACGTTCTTCGGATCAAAGTCGAGCAATTGGAGCCAGTCTTCCATATTGGAATCCGTCGGCAAAATACTGTTTTCCGTGAACTCGTTTTCCAGGGCCTTCTTCAGGTCGTCTATTCTGATCTGCAATGTCTCTCCGGCGATGGCCCGCTCGATGGCCCGTTCCTTGGCGCGCAGGACGATGCCTTCCAGAGTGGCGCCGGAGATAAAGTCTTTCCAGTAAAGTTTTTTGAACTCGCCGCTTTTGAGGGTCAGCACGAGGGCCTCCTGCTCCGGAGTCTTCCGGAACAAATGATCGAGGAACGGTTTGATCAGATCTTCCAACCGGTCACCTGCGATCGGCAACTCCGGCTTGAGATACACTTTCAGTATCGCTTCACAATCCTTGCGGCTGGGCCGTCCCACTTTTATTTTGCGGTCGATGCGTCCCGGCCGCAAGATCGCAGGGTCGATCAGATCGGGCCGGTTGGTGGCGAGGATCACCACCATTTCGCGCACCGATTGAATGCCGTCCATCTCCGCGCAGAACATGGGAACCAGCGTATTGGAGATATTGTTGACGCGCAGGGCCTGCCGCGTGCCGAGCACCGATTCGGCTTCGTCGATGAAGATAAATGGCAGTTTGCCTTTTTCTTTATACTCGCGCGCCCGTTTGAATATTTCGCGGACCTTGCGTTCCGATTCGCCGAGCCACATGTTCAGAATTTCGGGGCCTTTGACGTGGATGAACCGGCCTTCCAGATCCTGACCGCCTTCACCCTGGGATTTCAGCCGGGCCACCACGTCGGACAGGATGGCCTTGCCGATCAGCGTTTTGCCGCAACCGGGCGGGCCGTAAAACAGGAACCCCTTGGGCATGCGGTATTCCATTTTGTTGAGCATCTCTTCGTGCAGAATGGGATACTCAATGACCTTGCGGACTTCCTCGATGACTTTTTCCTGCCCGCCGACCTGCTCCCAGGTAACGGGAACGTAATCGTCTTCCACCAGGATTTTGGACTGGCGTTTGGGGAGCCGCCTCATGATGACCTTCTGGGTGGGATCGAGAATGACCTCGTCGCCTTCCTTGAAGGTTTCCTGCTCCAGACCGGTACAGGGGATCACCATGGACTCGGAGGAGTTGGCACCGCTGCCGCCGACCAGCCAATGGCCATCGTCCAGCCGTGACACGATACGGCTGATGGGACCTCTTTCCGGCTGGGGAAGTTTGGCGATGGCGACAAAACCTTCGTTGACCGCGACCTGGTCGCCGATATTCAACTCCCCGTCTGCCAGAATTTCGGGAGAGACCGCCGCCTGGTATTCGGTGCCGCCGACATTGAGGCGGTAGAGATTATCCTGGCCCTTGCCGAGGATGGTCCCAATGCGGTGCGCGGGCAGTTTGAGCTGGCGAATGGTTTCTTCCAGCGTTTTGATTTTGAGATTATACTGTTGGGCGGACTGCTGGGCCTGCAGCAGGGCATCGCGCAGATCGAATATTTTCTCCTGGAGCTCCGGCCGATCCGCCGTTTCCTCCAGCATCTGATCAATCAATTCAATAATATGGGTCGGGTCTCCCATGGGCCACCTGGTTGCGGATTATTATATAATTGTATGAATAATAAACTCCATAAAGCAAGTAATTTCGCAGGTTTGGAGGGTGGCTGGATTTCCCGGAACGCCTCAACTTTAAAGGCCTGGAGGAGACTCCGGATCCAATCCACCCAGTCCGGTCCAAACGGGTTGAGGTAAATCTTTGTTTTTAAACAAAAATTACTGGCATTGGCCTTAGTATTTTAATTACAATAACTTAAAAGGTTCTAAATTTTCAGTGAGACTTTACCCTGGCTTCCGGGTCATGAAAAACACTTAGGGATTCCCCAAAGCAAACCATGTTCAGAATCAACAACAAACCGGTCATCGATAAATGCATCATCAGCTTCAGCCACAACTGTTACGAAAGCCGGAGCCTGGCGGACAAGTTCGCCCTGGAGAAAGCGCGGCGGGAAATCGCGCAGAAGAAAAAAGGCGTCAGCCACCTGATACTGCGGGCCGAGGGGGACGCCATCGACCGGCTCAAATTCCTGTTTCTGGTGCGGGGGATTCCGATCATGTGTTACGCCCTCGGTAACCTGTTGATGTCGAGCCTGAAGGAAATCGTCGTGGTGGGTTCGGCCGAGGTGAAAATCATTCTGGAACATTTTCTGGATGTGATCGACACCCGCGGCAAGAAAGTGACGTTCGTCCATGAGGATCCGGACAACCTGATGCTGATCCATACCATGATCCTGGGGCGCAACCAGCTGGCCCTGGCCGCCAACGAACTGGTGCTGTTCCAGCCGGGAGATTTGCCGTTCATGTACGATCTGGAAGGGGTGTTGCGGGATAAGGACCTCAAGCATCACAACCTGATACTCTGGCTGAATTCCCGCCAGTCCATGTTCCCGAATTTCCTGGAGAACCCGAAAAGCGAATTCGTGGCGCGCAACTATCATTACCGGGTGATCGCGGAGAAAACCCATCAGCTGCATGACGTCAAGGAGCCTAACGTCTATCCCATCAACTTATCGGCGATTGAAGAGGACATTATTGAACTGCTGCATCAAACCCGCAAGGACGGCAAAATTCTCAACGCGGGTCTGAACAAGGCCCTGCGTTCCCCGGCCCGGATGCTGCGGCTGTTACCGGTGCTGGCAAAACACTTCCGGCACTTCGATTCCGATTTGAAACAATTCCGCCTGGACGATCAATACAAATTCGGCGCGCATCTTAAAAATTTCAACCAGGGAGTCTCCATTCTTCTGGATACGCCGTTTCTCGCCAAGTTCAATGACGACCCCGCGTTTGTTTCGGATGTCGACGCGCTGGAGGATTGGGAGGATTTCGAATCGCTGGTCCATTTCGCGGAAGAGCGGCACGGGGAAACCGGATTGGCGGCCATTCATCCGTTCGGAAAAGAATTGTTAGTGTTCAAACACAAGGCCATGCCTAAGCTGGAAAAACTCATTCCGATGTACGCGGATTTTCAGAGTTATCTCAACCGGATTTACCAGTCCATGGAAATGCAATATCTTCCCTTTGATGAATCGGGCCGGTACGACACTCCCAACCTGCATTCACCCCAAGTGGCAACGGC
>CBDVDB010000034.1:0-14623 GCA_965372625.1 uncultured Nitrospinaceae bacterium | reverse complement strand
CCACGCTGGACGATTACAAGAAAAGTATCGAGGAAGACAAGGCCCTCGCCCGCCGGTTCCAGCCGATTCTGGTTGAAGAGCCGTCCGTCGATGAAACCGTGTCCATGCTGAAGGGCATCAAATCAAAATACGAAAAACATCATTCCGTTCAGTTTCGCGACGAAGCGATCCGCGCCGCGGCCAAGCTGTCTGAAAAACATATTTACGACCGCGCGCTGCCCGACAAGGCGGTCGACTTACTCGACGAAGCGGGGGCACAGAAACATCTTGCCCTGATTTACGTGCCGCCGATGATCCAGCAACTGGAAAAAGAACGCAACGAAATCGTCCGGGAACAAAAAGACGCATTCGACGCCCAGGATTTCGAAAAGGTCGCCCAGTTGCGTCAGGACGTGTTGGAGATCGACAAAAAACTTTCCACCGAAAAAGAAAAGTGGGACTCCGAGCTTAATAAAGTCGACCATTCAGTAACGGCGGAAGACATCGCCAATGTGGTGGCTACCTGGACCGGTATCCCGGTCAACAAAATCCGCGAGACGGAAACCGAAAAACTCATGAACATGGAAGAAAACCTGCACAAACGGGTGATCGGGCAGGACAACGCGATCGTCGCCATCAGCAACGCCATCCGGCGCAACCGCGCCGGCCTGAAGGAAAAGGACCGGCCCATCGGTTCGTTCCTGTTTCTGGGTCCCACCGGTGTCGGCAAAACGGAGCTGGCCAAGGCGCTGGCGGAATTTCTGTTGGACGACGAAAACCGTCTGATCCGGCTCGATATGTCCGAGTATATGGAAAAGCATTCCGTCTCCAAAATCATCGGCTCGCCCCCCGGCTATGTCGGGTACGATGAAGGCGGACAGTTGACCGAGAAAGTGCGGCGTCACCCCTACTCCGTCATCCTGCTGGACGAGCTGGAAAAAGCGCACCCGGACGTGTTCAACATCCTCCTGCAATTGCTGGACGACGGGCGATTGACCGATGCCCATGGGCGGGTCACCAGTTTCAAGAACGCCATCATCATCGGCACGTCCAACATCGGCACCAAATCGATCACCGAGGGCAAGACCAAGGGGATCGGTTTCGCAAAAACGGCAGATGCCGCCCAGGATTACAAGCAGGTGCGATCCATGGTACTGGGCGAAGTGCAAAAACTGTTCAAACCGGAATTCATCAACCGCCTCGACGACCTGATCGTGTTTCACAAACTGGAACCGGCTCAGGTGCGGAAGATTGCCGACCTGATGCTCAACAATCTGGCCAAGCGTTTGCAGGAAAGTGAAATGACCCTGGAACTCACCAACAAGGTAAAAGACGAATTGGCGAAAGAGGGTTTCAGTGAAATGTATGGAGCCCGGCCGCTCAAACGATTGATCGAGGACAAAATCGAAAACGCCATTTCCATGCGGATCCTCAGCGGGGAATTCAAGCATGGCGATACCATTCACGTGGATTTCAAAAAGGGCAACTACACGTTCAAGGTTAAATAAATTTTTCAATTCCCCGCACACAGTCAGGATATTTTTTGAGTCCTATTCAAAATTCACACAGACGCCTGGCGACCATCGCCCTTCTGGTCGGGCTGGGGGTCGTCCTGCATCGTCTCGAAGCGTTGCTTCCCCTGCCCACTCCCTGGGTGAAACTGGGGCTGGCGAATATCATGTCCCTGGTCGCCCTGGTATTTCTTGGATTCCGGGCGGCGCTGGAAGTCACACTACTGCGCATTTTGCTGGGATCCGTATTGGGCGGAACCTTTCTCAGCCCTACTTTTTTTCTGAGCCTGGCCGGGGGATTGGCCTCGGTGTGCATCATGGGCCTGCTGTACCGGGAAGGACGCCGGACCTTCAGCATGGTGGGCATCAGCGTGGCGGCGGCTTATGCCCACACCACGGCGATTTTTGTGTGCGTGTTCTTCCTGTTCATCCACCAAAGTGCGTTTTTCAATTTATTGCCGGTTTTTCTCACCTTTTCTCTGATCTCCGGTATTCTCACCGGCCTGTTGGCGAACAACATCACCCAGCATTTATCCAAAGAAGGAGTATCCCTTTGAAATCCGACATTCCTCCTCATGACAATGTTTTAGACTTCCCCCAACTTTTCTATTACACTGAATTTCTAGCCGGATTCCCCAATATCAACTGAACATCAATGGCGCCCGTGAAGCTTTCAATTGTCATCCCTGTTTATAACGAGAAAAACACCCTCCCCACCCTATTGGCCCGCGTGGAAGCGGTGGATTACGATAAAGAAATCGTCCTGGTGGATGATTGTTCGACCGACGGCACGCGTGAAATAGTTCAGGAGTATGAAGACAGGGAAGGGTACACGGTACGGCTTCACCCCCATAACAAGGGCAAGGGCGCCGCTCTGAGAACCGGGTTCGCCGAAGCTTCGGGAGACATCATTATTATTCAGGATGCGGATCTGGAGTACAATCCGAAGGATTACGGCACACTGCTGGAACCGATTCTGGATGGACGGGCGGACGTCGTTTACGGATCACGGTTTCTCGGCGGACCCCACCGGGTGCTGTTCTTCTGGCATTACGTCGGCAATATGGCATTGACCACCTTGTCCAACATGACGACCAACCTGAACCTGACGGATATGGAAACCTGCTACAAAGTTTTCACCCGGCAGGTGCTGAAATCCATCACCCTGAAATGCAGCCGGTTCGGGTTCGAACCGGAATTCACCAGCAAGGTCGCCAAGAAAAATTTCAGAATCTACGAGGTCCCCATTTCGTACAGCGGACGGGATTACACGGAAGGAAAAAAAATCGGATGGAAAGACGGCGTGGCGGCGATTTGGTTTATCATTCGCTTTCGCTTGTTTGACTGAACCGGCCCCACCTAGTCGAAGCGGTGAATGGTTCCTTCGCGAACGCCTTTTTCAAATTCTCTGGTTTCCCGGGCAACAAGAAGGCTCAAGGCAATCAAGGCGAGGAGATTGGGAATCGCCATCAGCGCGTTCATGGCTCCTGAAAAATCCCAGACCAGTTGCAGGTTGACCACGGCGCCGACATACACAAAACCAATCCACGCCATCCGGTAATAGCGAATGTAATTCTCCCCGGCCAGATATTCAAAACATTTTTCGCCGTAATAGCACCAGCCAAGGATAGTTGAAAATGCAAAGGTCACCACTCCCAGGGTGACAATCCCTGGTCCCCAATCGCCGGGCAGTCCGGCCTGAAAGGCCTGGAGTGTCAACTCCACTCCGGTTTCACCGGAAGTCCAGACGCCTGTCGTGCTGAGCACCAGTCCGGTCAACGAGCAAACAATAATGGTGTCGAGAAATGTTCCGGTCATGGAAACCAGCGCCTGTTTGGCGGGTTGATTGGTCTTGGCCGCGGCGGCGACAATGGGGGCGCTTCCCAAACCGGATTCATTGGAGAACAGCCCCCGTTCCACTCCAAACCGAATGGCTTGTGCCAGCGTGGCCCCGGCAAACCCTCCACTGGCCGCGGTGCCGGACAGGGCCTGCTCGAAAAGAAGCGCCAAGCCCGCGGGCAATTCCTCAATATGGCCCACGATAATGACCACCGCTCCCGCAAAATATAACAACACCATGATCGGGACGAAAAATGAAACCACATCGGCAATACGTTTGATCCCGCCCAGAATCACTAATCCGGTAAATATCGCCAAGACAACGCCGACCACACTCTTGTCGATGGAAAACATTTTTACCAGCGCCAGGGTGGAGGTATTGGCCTGCACCAGATTGCCGATACCGAAAGCTGCCAATGCGCCGCACCCGGCGAACCAGACGCCGAGCCATTTCCATCCCAATCCGGTTTCGATGTAATACATGGGCCCGCCGGAAATTTCTCCCTTGTGGTTGACCTGCCGGTAACGCACGGCGAGAAATGCTTCAGCGTATTTAGTGGCCATTCCAAACAAGGCGGCGAACCACATCCAGACCACCGCTCCGGGCCCGCCCAGGGTGACCGCTGTCGCCACACCGGCGATGTTGCCACTGCCAATGGTGGCGGCCAGGGAAATCATCAACGCACCGAAATGGGAAACGTCTCCCTTCCCTTCCCGCTCGCGCGAGAAAGTCAGCCGTAAAGCGTAGAGGAGCAACCGAAATTGGATTCCTCTGAGAAGAAAAGTCAACCAGATGCCCGTACCTACCAGAAGCACCAGGAGCCATGGACCCCAGAGAAAACTGTTTAGATCCGCGAAGAATTTATTAATGGATTCCATAGTAAGGAGAGGGGTGAATGAAGGAAGTAAGGACCGCCGGTTTTAAGGGACTCTGATCAGGAGGGATTTTCTTTTTAGAAAATGTTCATTGGCATAGAGGGATTGAAGCTACCGCAATGATGAACATTACATGCCGCCGGGTCCCCCCGGTCCACCCTGCGGCTTCGCTTCTCCTGCTTTCCCCCCTTTTTTCTTTTCACTTTCTTTCTTCTTTTTTGCTTCCGCTTTTTTCTTCTCAGATTCCTTCATCGCCTTCTCAATTTTCTCTATCAAAGCGGTTTGCTTTTGGGCATCGCTGGCCACCCGACTAAAGATACCCACGATAGCTTTCTTGAGTGCGGTCCCGGTCGATTTATTTTTCTGGTCCGCAGCGATACTTTGTGTCAAAAAAGCCAGAGCTTCCTGGAGTTCCGGGACCTTGGTTCCCGCCAGTTCTTTTGCCAAACTTTCTTTTTGAGGCAGAGCGCCTTGCATGGCGTCTATCAATCCCCGCACGTTGGCAAAATTGGGATAGGCGCCTTTGTAACGGTTCGCCAGCGCTACTCCGGCCTTGAAAACCTGAATGGTTTTTTTAGCCGACGCTTCGTCTTTCTCGCTGAACCCTTCATCTTCATCTCCCGCCCCGGCTTTTCCCGCCGTGGCTCCTCCCGTACCTTTTTGGGTACCGGTGGTGGCTCCAAAACCGGAGGAAGACTTCCCTGAGGAAGAGGAATTGGGCTCGAACACTCCCTTGAATTTCTCCATTTTGTTCTTCTTCCGGTACTTCAAAGGGATCTGGCTGGGGTCGTCGGTAAAATGAATTTTTCCCTGGTCATCTTTATATTTATATACTTTCGCCAAACCCAGGGTGGGCTGAAAAGCGAACCCGCACAATATCGCAAAAATCATGATTTTTGACATTAGACGGGGGATAGCGAGGGTTAATTTCATAGGACAACAGTGGGCTAAATGTAAATGTAATAAATTCAAGTAATAATACCTACTTTAAGATTATATCAACGGAATTCATTCTCTGCTATAATTTAATTTTAAGCGAAAACTTATAAAATCAAAACCAGAGGCCACGCGTGACACCCAGCCCCTTACGTTATGTCGACGACAATCTCTACCGTTTGTATCCCGACAACCGTATCGTCGGCTTCTATTTGTATGATGTTTATGATGAGACGGTGGGTCGTATCCAGGGCCTGATGGTTGACCCGGAATTCTTTCAGCCGAGATATCTCGTTTTGACTATTGGCGGGTTTTTATTCACCGAGGGGAAAATCGTACTGCTCCCCAAAGAACATTACCAGACGCAGGAGATGGGGAAAGTCAGGACTGCCTGGCGCCGCGACTCCATCCAGCAGTCTCCGTCCATCAAAGATGTCCAATCGATTACCCTGGAACGAGAGCAGCTCATCCTGAGTTACTATGACCTGGAACCCTATTGGGACGTTACCGAATCCAATCCCAGCCCTTGACGCCTCTTATTTGACCCGGCGAATGGCCGCCCCCAGTTGAGATAACTTTTTCTCCATATCCTGATACCCCCGGTCAATATGATAGACCCGGGAAACCACGGTATCGCGATCCGCAACCAGACCCGCCAGCACAAGACAGGCACTGGCCCGCAAATCGGTGGCCATGACCGGAGCTCCGCTCAATTGCTTCACCCCGGTGACGATGGCGGTGTGGCCTTCAATACGGATATCGGCGCCCATACGTTTTAATTCCGCCACATGCATAAACCGGTTTTCGAACACGGTTTCGCTGATCATGCTCTGGCCCTTCGCCAGAGTCATCAAGGTCATGAACTGGGCCTGCACATCGGTAGCAAATCCGGGATAAGGATGCGTGCGGATATCAACCGGCGACAACTCCCCGTTGCCCCGCACCCGGATGGAAGTTTCCCTTTCCTCCAGGTCCACCCCGGCTTCCCGGAGTTTCAGATTGATGGCTTCCAAATGAGAGGGCATGCAATTCAACACTTCCACATCGCCACCGGTAATCGCCGCGGCGATCATGTAAGTGGACGCTTCAATCCGGTCGGGGAGTATCTTGCAATCAAACGGTTTTAATGACGATACTCCCTGAATGACGATTCTGCCGGAACCGGCGCCTGCTATTTTAGCCCCTGATTGGTTCAACACGTCCGCCAGAAAACTCACTTCCGGTTCTCTCGCGCAATTTTCAAGAACGGTTTCACCCTCGGCCAAAGCCGCCGCCATCATGACGTTCATGGTGCCGGTGACGGTCACCGATTCGAAAACATGATGCGTCCCCTTTAATTTTTTCACCGTGCCATGAACGTACCCCTTCTCCAGCCGGATTGTGGCCCCCAGCGCTTCCAATCCCTTAATGTGAAGATCAATCGGACGCGCCCCGATGGCGCACCCGCCGGGCAGTGAAACTTTGGCCTCACCCAGCCGCGCCAGTAAAGGACCCAACACCAGGCAGGAGGCCCGCATGGTGGAAACCAAATCGTAAGGCGCTACCGGATTGTTGACGCCGGTGGTATCCAGAACCACGTGGTCGCCTTCGAAATGCTCAACTTCCGCTCCCAGCTCATTCACCAGACGCACCATGGTGTTGACATCGCGAACCCGAGGCGCTTCCCGGATTTCGTTTTTTCCATGGGTGAGCAGAGTCGCCGCCAGCACCGGAAGCACCGCGTTCTTGGCTCCGCTGATCCTTACACGGCCGTTCAGTTGGTGACCGCCCTCCACAATGATTCTATCCAAGCATCCTCCTTGCGGAAACCACGCGCTCCTTTCCGCTCAAATCCTGAAGAGTTGCAATTTCGTCAAACCCGCCTTGAGCCCGAAGGTTCTGCCTCACCCGCCCGGCCTGACTCTCCCCCACTTCAATAATCAAATGGCCCCCCGGTTTTAAATAGCGAAATGCATTCGGAATGATCCGCCGGTAACACGTCAGGCCATCCGGCCCGCCATCCAGCGCCGCCCGCGGTTCGTAATCGCGAATGTCCGGCATCAAACACTCCACCTTCCCGAAAGGAATATAGGGTGGATTGGAAAGTATAAAATCGTAGAGTGGGTTTTTGGGAAGACGCCAGTCCTTCATCAAATCCATCTGCAAAAAATCGATCCGGTCCGCCACCTGGTGCCGGTGCGCATTGTTTCGCGCCACCTCCAGTGCCGCGACGGAAATATCCACCGCCGTTACCTGAGCCTGGGGGAGCTCCACCGCCGCCGCCACCGCCAGGATTCCCGATCCGGTGCCCACATCCAGAACGTGTATTTCTTCGCCGCGCCTCTTGCCGGAGACAAGAGCCATCAGCCGTTCGATGATTTCCTCCGTTTCGGGACGGGGGATCAGCACCTCCGGGTTCACCTTAAAATCCAGCGACCAGAACTCCCGGTGGCCGGTGATGTAAGCCAGCGGTTCCTTCCGGCAACGGCGCTCCACGAGTTGTAGAAATTTTTCTTCCTGCGGACCGGTCAATCCCTGATCGGGATGGAGAATGAGATCTTCTTTTCGGACACCTAAAGCATGCGCCAGCAGGAGTTTCGCCTCCAGCCGCACCCGATCAATACCATTCGCGGAGAGTTTATCCGCCCCTTCTTTCAGTGAAGCTTGAGCGGTTGGCGAAATTTTATGAGGAGAGTTTATCATAGGGATGCCCGGGAAATTTAGTTGTTACTGCCCTTAAGAGCCTCGGCTTGAAAATACAGAACGAGTTTTTCCACCAGCTCACTGAGATCGCCTTCCATGATCTGCGACAGCTTGTGAAGCGTCAATCCAATCCGGTGATCCGTCACCCGCTCCTGCGGAAAATTATAGGTACGAATCCGTCCGCTCCGGTCGCCGCTTCCGATCTGTTGCTTCCGATCCGCCGCCAACTCTTCCTGTTGTTTGCGCTGTTGCTCGTCGTACAGGCGGGCGCGCAAAACCTTCATCGCCTTGTCCTTATTTTTATGTTGCGACTTCTCGTCCTGACAGGTGACCACAATCCCACTGGGTACGTGGGTGATCCGCACCGCCGAATCGGTGGTGTTGACGCTTTGCCCTCCCGGGCCGGAAGAACGGTAAACGTCCACCTTTAAATCGGCCGTGTTGATCTGTACGTCTATTTCCTCCGCTTCCGGCAGAATCGCCACGGTTACCGCCGAAGTATGGATACGCCCCTGGGTTTCGGTGGTCGGCACCCGTTGTACCCGGTGCGTCCCCGCTTCGTATTTGAGTTTGCTGAACACGTTCTTGCCCTGAACGCTGAAGATCACTTCCTTGAGTCCGCCGACGCCGGTTTCATTGCTGTTCATGATCTCCACCTTCCATTTCAAAATCTCCGCATATCGTGAATACATCCGAAACAGATCGGCGCAAAACAGGCCCGCTTCGTCCCCGCCGGTGCCCGCGCGGATTTCCATGATGACATTTTTCTCGTCGCGCGGGTCTTTGGGAAGGAGCAGAAACTTCAACTGCGTTTCGTTTTTTTCTTTTTCCTGCTGAAGGGTTTCAACTTCTTCCCGGGCCATATCGAGCAGTTCCGCGTCTTGCTCTTTTTCGAGGATTTCTTGATTCTCTTCCAGCTGACGCGTGTTTTTTTTCCACTCCCGGTACTCCATGACGATCCGCGAAATATCGGACTGTTCCTTGGCAAACTTCTGGAACTCGGACTGCTGTTGGATAATTTTGGGATCGCTCATCAATTGATTGAGCTCCTCATATCGCTTTTCAATTTCATTTAATTGATCAAACATGGGAACTATCCGGCTCGGGCGGCGAAACCGTGATGGAGTTTAAAGTGAGTGTAAAAAAATGGACTTCGGGTAACGAAAAAAGAAGATAGGGGGGAAGCTAATTGGGAGCGGCTTCTTTGGCTTTAGTGGCCGCTTTGGCGTCTTTGATCTTCTGGTACTTGCGGGTGAATTTTTCTATCCGGCCGGCGCTGTCGATCAGCTTCTGCTTGCCGGTGAAAAACGGATGGCAGGCAGAGCAGATTTCAACGTGCAAATCCTTAGCGGTGGAACGAACGTCCACTTTATTGCCACAGGCGCACACGAAGGTGGTTTCGTGATATTTCGGATGAATCTTGGCTTTCATAAAAACTCAAACCTCTCTAAACAATTATAAAATCAGGAGTTCATCGATTGGATGAACTCGGCATTGGTCTTGGTTTCCTTCATTCTCTGGAGCAGGAGGTCCATCGTATCATGGATGCCCATGGGGAGCAAAACCTTTCTGAGCAGCCAAATACGTTGCAGTTCTTCCTCTTCAATGAGTAATTCTTCTTTCCGGGTGCCGGACCGGTTGATATCGATCGACGGAAACGTTCGTTTATCAGCGAGTTTTCGGTCGAGTACGATTTCCATGTTGCCGGTGCCCTTGAACTCCTCAAAAATAACGTCGTCCATGCGGCTGCCGGTATCCACCAGCGCGGTGGCGATAATGGTCAGACTGCCGCCTTCCTCCAGATTCCGGGCGGCGCCGAAAAATCGCTTGGGCCTCTGCAAGGCGTTGGAATCCACACCACCGGAAAGCACTTTGCCGCTGGGCGGCACGATGGCGTTGTAGGCCCGCGCCAGCCGGGTGATGCTGTCCAGCAGAATGACGACATCCTTTTTGTGCTCGACCAGGCGCTTGGCCTTTTCGATAACCATTTCCGCGACCTGGACGTGGCGCTGCGCCGGCTCGTCGAAGGTGGAACTGATGGTCTCGCCCTTTACCGACCGCTGCATGTCCGTCACTTCTTCAGGACGTTCGTCAATCAACAATACAATAAGAACCACTTCCGGATAGTTGGTGCTGATGCTGTTGGCGATCGATTGCAACAACATGGTTTTACCCGTGCGCGGCGGAGCGACGATCAGGCCACGCTGGCCCTTGCCGATCGGCGTCATCAGATCCATGATCCGGGCGCTGTAATCCTTGCCGCTCGGCGTTTCCAAACGCAGGCGCTCCTCGGGATACAACGGCGTCAGGTTGTCGAACAGAATCTTGTCCTTGGTCTTGTCCGGATTTTCAAAGTTGATGGCCTCAACCTTCAACAACGCAAAGTACCGTTCGTTCTCCTTGGGCGGACGAATCTGGCCGGAGATCGTGTCTCCCGTATGCATGTCGAACCGGCGTATCTGCGAGGGCGAAACATAAATATCGTCCGGGCCCGGCAGATAGTTATAGGTCGGCGCGCGCAGAAATCCGAAACCGTCCGGCAGGATTTCCAAGACCCCCTGGCCAAACATCAGACCGTCTTTTTCGATCTGCGCCTGGAGTATCTTGAAGATCAAATCCTGCTTCTTCAAACTGCTGTGGCCCTGAATTTTCAGGGTCTTCGCAAGATTGGTCAATTCGGAAATGGTCTTGGCTTTTAATTCTTCAATATTGGTAGTGGGTGGTTGCGTTGTCTCGCTCATGGGGTGTGATTGGGTAAAAGGTTGGATGGATGGATTGCGAATCTCTTGTGGTTGATTATTTTGCCTTCAGGCTGCTCTGTTTTTATTTATATGATTGAGTGGGTTTTTGGAGACGGCTCGGAATCCCCAAAAGAGACTTTGTATATCGGAAACCATTTCGCAGAAATTTCTGGATATTTGATTGATTTCAGAGGCTTTAGGAAGCGCTACTTCTTGGGGTTCTCTCCTAACTTAAACGGTTATTCACTGTTTGTCAATAATTTTATCGTCTTTGAGTTGTGGGCGGAATCGTCGGGATGGCGTCATTAAGAAAGGGATGCTTGACTTGCCGAGGCAAGGTTGTTTACTATAACACTAATCTTATCAATTCGCGAACCCCCTTTTTTTGACCCTTATTTTCGCTTTTTATTTGCCTATGTTCATTCACCTGAATTGCCACAGTCATTATTCTTTCCTGGCTGGAGCCGATAGCATCGACGCCCTGGTCGAGGCGGCCCGGCGCAGGCACAGCCCTGCCCTCGCCCTCACGGATACCAACGGCCTGTACGGCGCGGTGGCCTTCCAGCAAGCCGCCCGCAAGGCCGGCATCCGCCCCATCTTCGGCGTGGAAATCGATCAACCGGAGACCGCGAGCCCCCTGTCCCCCCAACGCGCGGTCGTGCCGGACAAGAATGTGGAGTGCCTCCACACGCAAAGGGCTAATACCGAATCCTGCAATCCACATCATCAGGCGCAAGGAAAAGAAGCGCGGGCTGTCCTATTAGCTAAAAATCTGAAAGGGTTCGGCGAAGTGTGCCGCATTATTACAGATCGCCAGTTGAATCCGGATTTTCTCCTGGCGGACCGGCTCCGGTCCTGCTCGGATGACGTCATCATCCTCTCGCCGGACCGGTATCTGCTCGACACCATCGCCCGCGCGCGGGGCGGCTCGAACCTCTACGCCGAGTTGACGGCATTCGATAACCGGTGGAGCGCCGCCACCGGCAAGGGGCCGCTATCGAATACGGCAACTCGAATCGCCGAACGCCATCAAAAATTTCCCCCGGGCGTGGCCCGGTGGCGTCTGCTGGCTTTCGCCCAACAGCGCGGCCTGCCGGTGGCGGCGACCAACCGGGCGTTCTTCATCCGTCCGGAGGATTGGCAGGTGCACCGCCTGCTCTCCGCCATCCGCACCCACACGACTATTCATACCCTGCCGCCGGGCGCGGTGGCCCCGCCGGACGCCTGGCTGAAACCCGAAGCCGACATGGCGCGCCTGTTCAGCGACATTCCGGAAGCGATCCGGAACACGCACCACATCGCCGATCAATGCGACGTCTCGCTGGCGCTGGGGCAGGCCAAACTGCCGCCCTTCGATCTGCCGGCGGGAGAGACCGCCGCCGCTCTCCTGCGGCGGCTGTCTTATGAAGGCATGTACCGGCTGTATTCCGGCGCCGCGCTGAACGCCGCGCGGGTCCGCCTCGAAAAAGAGCTGGCGGTGATCCACCCATTGGAGCTGGAGTCGTATTTTTTGATCGTGTGGGACATCGTGCGCGAAGCGGCGGCGCGCGGTATTCCCACGGTGGGGCGGGGCTCCGCCGCCAACAGCCTGGTCTGCCGCGTACTCAACATCACCGAGGTCGATCCCATCCGCTACAATCTGTACTTCGAGCGCTTCCTCAGCCTGGAGCGGTCGGACTACCCGGACATCGATATCGACTTCCCCTGGAACCGGCGCGATGAAATGCTGGATTACGTGTTCGACACCTACGGGCACGAGCGTGTGGCGCTGATCTCCACCCACGTGCATTTTCGGAGCCGGTCGCTGATCCGCGAAGTGGGCAAGGCGCTGGGCGTGCCGGTGCCGGAGATCGACGCGTTCACCAAAACCCTGCCGCATTTCTCCGGCATGGCGGAGCTGGCAACGGTGCGCGACACGGTGCCGGAATGCCGCCATCTGCCCATAGAAGATGAACCCTATAGCACGATTATCGAGTTGAGCCGCCGCATCGAGGGGTTCCCGCGCCATCTCTCTATCCATTGCGGCGGCATCGTCATCAGCCCGTCTCCCATCACCGACCTCATTCCGCTCCAGAAAACGCCGAAAGGATTCGCCGTCACGCAGTACGACATGTACCCGGTGGAGGACATGGGACTGCTGAAGATCGACCTGCTGGCGCAGAAGGGCCTGGCGGTGCTGTCGGATACAGTGCGTGACGTGCAGGAGCATTACGGTGTGAGGGTCGATTTTGATCGCAATGATCCGGTCACCGATCCCAAAACCCGCGCGCTGGTGAAAGAGGGACGCACCATCGGCTGTTTCTATATCGAGTCGCCGGGCATGCGCAACCTGCTGCAGAAGCTGGGCGTCGAGACGTTCGAAATGCTGACGGCGGCCAGCTCCATCATTCGTCCCGGCGTTTCTGAAAGCGGCATGATGAAGGCGTTCATCGAGCGCCACAACGGCAGGGAAGCCATCCGCTACCTGCACCCGAAACTGGAACCGATTCTGAGCGAGACGTTCGGCGTCATGATCTACCAGGAGGACGTGATCAAAGTCGCCCACGCCATCGCCGGCATGTCGCTGGGCGAGGCGGAGGGACTGCGCAAGTGCATGAGCAAGAAGCGCGACTGGGAAGCGATGGAAAACTATCGGGAACGGTTCGTCACTGGCGCCCTGGCTAATGGGGTGACGCCGGACATCGCGGACGAGCTGTGGCGGCAGATGGAGAGTTTTGCGGGTTACGCGTTTTGCAAAGCGCACAGCGCTTCGTTCGCACGGGTCTCGTATCAGACCGCCTGGCTGAAGGCGCATTACCCGGCGGAGTTCATGGCGGCGGTGCTGTCGAATCGGGGCGGGTTCTACGATACCTGCGCCTATGTCGAGGAGGCGCGGCGGCTGGGCCTCACCTTCCTGCCGCCGGACGTCAATGAAAGCGAATATCGCTTTACGGCTTGCGCCGATCCTGCCGCCCTTTCCTTCGACAAGCTCAGGACAGGCTACTCGGCTCGGGGTGACAGGATTGCGCAAAGGCGTAGGCTGGTGCGCGTGGGATTGATGCAGGTGAAGCATCTGAGCCGGAACGCCATGAACTCCATCCTGGAGCAACGCCGGAACGGACCTTACATCTCGCTGGAGGATTTTCTGTCGCGGGTGAGCATCGATGAAAGCGAAGCGGAAACGCTGATCCGCTGTGGTGCGATGGATGCCGTGGAGTGCCTCCACGCGCAAATGGAAGAATCCCCCCAGCCCCCTTTACAAGGGGGAGCCTTTTTATCCTGCAATCAAAATCATCGGACGCAATCCAAACTCCCACAAACGGGGTCCAGCGTCACGCTGGCATCACGCCCGCAAATGCTGTGGCAGTTGAAATTATTCAAGAAAGCGTCTGTTGGTGAAAATGGCGGTTTGTTCGCGCTCTCCCATACGGAAAATGTTTCCTCCAGGCGTAACCTGGCCAGCAGTATGCCGGCGCTGGAGTACAGTGCGCACGAAAAACTGTGGGCCGAGCTGGAGTGCCTCGACCTGACGGTATCGGAGCATCTGCTGGCGCTGTACGGAGTGGCGGTGACGGATTCACCGGACGGCGCAGGCAGCGTGCTCACGCTGTCCGGAACCGGGTTGAAGGCGCGTAAAGCCTGGCCGCGTTCGATAACTCCCATCATCGCGGCACGCGATTTATCCTGGCACGCCGGGCGGCTGGTGACGCTGGTGGGTTGGATGATCACCGCCAAGCGCACACGCACGGGAAAACAGGAGTTGATGAAGTTTATGACGCTGGAGGATCCGACGGCGTGTTTCGAGGTGACGCTGTTCCCGAAAATCTACCGGCAGTTCGGCGCGCTCATCCACGACCGGGGGCCGTTCATCGTGCGCGGCCGGGTGGAGCAGGACGGCCGGTGCTGTACCCTCACCGCCCTGTGGATCAGTAGGCTATAAATATGGAATCTCCGAGGAAAAACTTATATGATAATTATACAGAGTCTGCTTCCCAACTAAAAAAGCGATGAGTGAACCGACCCCTACATTTCAAATCAACTCGGCGGATTTTGAGCCGGCGTACATGGAACTGTTCCGGA
>CBDVDB010000033.1:0-14729 GCA_965372625.1 uncultured Nitrospinaceae bacterium | reverse complement strand
GCCATGCTTGGGGCTCAATGAGTGCGAAAACTTGAGAAAACAGGCCCGCCAGCAGGGTGGCGGACCCGATGAATTATTCCTGGTTTTCGTCGAGCCCCTGATGAAGATCTGCCATAAATAAGGTGGCTTCCTCTTTGGATTGGGCCGCTCGCCTGGCCTTATCGGCCGCAACTTTCTCCAGCTCTTCCTTGCCCTCGGAGGTGAGTGCCCAGGGGGTCACCGAGTTTTTAGCTTTTTTAATGGCTTCGGTGATTTTGATCAATTTGTCTGAATCCAGATCCCGGATGGACAGCAGGGCGTCCTCGTGCCCGTCGTAGGCACACCAGGCCATAGTGTAGCAGTTGGTGTTGGCCCGGATCATTTTCAGGGTGATATTCGCAAAATGGCAATGGATGCCAATAAAGGCGCATACTTCGATTTTGTTGTGCTGGATGGTCAGGTTGGGATGGCAGGGGTTGATCACTGCTTCCGGATCGATTTTGGGATAAATCGGCCGGTAATCCGGCATGGGAATGATATTCATTCCGGGAACTTCCTTGACCAGTTCGAGGACCAATTTGGCCTTGTGCCGGGTTTCCTCGTTCCATCCCCAGACCAGCATGGGGCCTGGAAACAAAGTTGGGTTCCTGCGGGTCAGTAATTTGTGTGCAAGCGTTTCAAGGGCCTTGTCTTCCGGGACATGTTCCCCTTCCACCAATTGCATTGCGGATCCTTTTTCGGGCTGGAAAATTCCCAGCGATGCGGCCGATGGGGGCAGAAACCCAGCGGGACCCAATTCTAATTTCGGCATTCTAATAAACCTCCAAAAATCAATATGTTATGAGGAATCCAATAGGGGGCAATCGATATCATTACTGCCTTTGACGATTCTCATCACCCTGAGGACAATGAGTCGTTGAAATCGGCAGTCTAGAGTCCATATAAGAATAAGGAATGGAATGTTATTATCAATTATGGAAACTGTCAATCAATTAATAGGATAAATTTGGCGGGTGCCGGGAGACAGGAACAGGGTGATATTCGGCGGATCAGTTCAACCCCCCTGCTGTTTTTGCCATTCGAAGGGATTTTGAGCCCACGTGTCCAGCACCTGTTTTTCTTCGGGCCCGATTTTTCCATTTTCCACCGCATACTGGAGAAGGGAGTCGAGGTCCAGCAGGGTAAGCAGTCGGCATCGGGCCTGCTCGAACCGTTGCCCCGTTTCTGCAAAACCGTAGCTGAAAATTCCCAGGCAATAATCGACCTTACCGCCGGCTTCCCGTATGGCATCGACGGCTTTGAGGGCACTGCCGCCGGTTGCAATCAAGTCTTCCACCACGACCACCGATTGACCGGGTTTCAGTATTCCTTCCACCTGGTTTTTCAGTCCGTGTTCCTTGGGGGCGGGGCGGACATAAATTAAGGGCACCTTCATCAGGTTGGCCAATGTGGTGGCATGGGGGATGCCCGCAGTGGCAACCCCCGCTACGGTATCTACGGAAAGGCCTTCCTTCACGATCATGGCTTGCATAGCTTCAGCGACCAGAGTCCGGTGGCCGGCGTCGCCCAGGAGCATCCGGTTGTCATTGTAAACCGGCATCCGGTATCCCGAGGCCCACGTAAAGGGGTTTTTGGAATCGATTTTGATGGCCCCGATTTCGAGGCTGATCTTTGCCAGTTGTTGTGCAAAACTCATTTTGGATGAACCCTTTTTTAGCTGTCCTAAAAGGACCGGTGGATAAATGACCTTCCCCTGGATCCGTCAAACAGGCCCAAACCTTTGAGAGAAATGCTGAACAGAATCCGGGTTTCATTGATTTTGGTTGTTCCGCTAAAAATATTGCGGTCGACATAGTCGAGGGTAAAACCCCAGCACATGCATTTATCATTATACGTGAGCCGGGCGTTATGTTCTAAAAGCGTGTCCGTGAACTCATTAAACCGAACGCTGTATTTTCCGTTCCATCCATGGGGCAAAGTGATATCTATGGTACCCAGGATGCTGGCTGATTGGTCATCCTGCTCCCGCCTCTCGAAAATAAGCATGAGCCATTTACTCAGTTTGATGCCGGTATCGATGTTCCAGGTTTCCATATTATCGGTGTAGAAATTATAAGTGAAATCGGTGTTCAGGAAAAAATAATCAGAAATCTGGCTGTCCAGGTCGAAGCGTATAGGGGAAAACGGGCGGCGTTCGCTCCCTGGGGTGATGATCCCCCGCGCCTCGTCAAGATCATAACTCTGGCTGATCTCCAGCCGGGCGATCTGCACCACTTCGGTGCTCTTGCCGCTGGTGGGGCCTTTGCGAAGCAAACGCTGGACCAGAAAGAAACTGAGTTGCTGAACGTCCTCAACGGCATCAATAGCGTCAATTACACGGATCTTGGCCCGGTCGTCCCGGTCAAGATCGGGAATAAAATCATACTGAAGCCGCGGTTCGATCACATGCTTGAAGCTGGCGCTTTCCGGATCATCCGAAAAAAATATCCGGTTGAATTTGGGACCTTCCAGCGCGACGTTCACGTCTATCATTTGTCGTGAGAAACTATCGCCCTCGGTGACGGTAACCGGAGGACCCGCGCTGACCTGAATTTCTTTGTCATAGAATGTTTCCCGGTAACCCACTCTGGGCGTCAATTGCAACCAGGGTGCGATATCGATGGGCAAGGCCAGACTGGGGTGGTAGTCAAAGCGCTGAGTGGATTGATTAAGATCGGAATCTCTGCTGGTGTCGAGATCAATGAAAAAGTGGGTGTAGCTGACTTCCTGATCGAAGTACGTATTTAAAAATCCCAGGTCCATAGGCTGGGTTTTGTAGGTGGCCGTGGGCAGGAGCCCAAACGTTTCATCCAGAGTGAACTGTTCGCTTTCCCGGAACCGGGTCAGAATATCAAACGAATGGTTATCCCATGCGCGGAACAGGCTGGCATACGAATCAGAGCTTCGGCGGGTTCTTAGCGCGGTCTCGTCCTGGAAGGTTTGATTGAAATTAGCCTCGGAAGTCCGGTCGAGTTTGGCATTCAGCTTGAACCCCAGCGGCAGGTGTTGACGGTGGATGGCGTCAATTTTCCAAAACCGGGTCTGGGTCATATTGTCATCCAGAAACACGCCATTAATTTGCCCGTATGTGGTTTTGCTGGGGGCATAGCGGAACTCCCCGTGTGTGCGGATACCCCGTTTTTCAATGAAGTCGGCGGCCCACGTGGTATCCATCCATTGATTGATCGCCCAGAAGTAGGTCATAGAGATCGTTTCCCCGTCCACGTTGCTGGTCGAGAATCGCGGAGCGAGTAAACCGCTTTTTCTTTTGGTCAGGATGGGGACGTAGCCGATCGGGATGTACATAATCGGAATATTTTTAATTCGAAACACACCCCCAGTGAACCAGGCCCGGTCGTCGAGAATCACATCGACATCGGCGACGTCAATTCGCCAGTCGGGAATTTCTCCCTCACAGGTGGTGAGGGTGGCATCTTCCGCAGTGTAGTGATTATCCGATAGTTTGGTTATTTCATCGCTGGTAATGTAATACAGGTCGCCCAGTTTTCCCGCAACATTGAACATTCGCCCCTTTTCGGCTTTCACATTGAATTGCGCCTTGTCCGCCTCGAACCGGGTGCCTTGCTCCGCGGTCATGACCACGTTCCCCTTGGCCTGTCCTTTGCCGGTTTCGGTATTGACGATGATTTCGTCGGCGCTGACGGTTCGCTGTCCGTAAGTGACCACCACATGTCCCTCCGCCTTGACCAGATGTTTCTCGACCAGATGAAGCATCCGGTCCGCCGTTAAGTTTACGGGTTCCTGGTTTGCCTTTGAAGAAGAGTCGGCGGGAGCCGTGGGTTTCTCTTTGCTCGGATCGGATGTCAATTCAAAGTCCGGGTTTTCAATATCAACCGGTTCCTGATGGGCAGGGGAGAGGTCCTGTTGCGCCCAGGAGTTCACCGTCCACAGCCCGGTTGCCAGAGTCAACAGCAGTGCCGGAAGCCAAACTTTACGAATTATCGGTTTGTTTTTCAATAACCTGCTTAGCCTCTGCTACCGTGAAAAGGGACCCCGTGACCACAATCAGATCTTCAGGTTCGGCGACCTGATAAGCGCGAGCCAACGCTGAAGGAACCTCGGTCATGACATCAATAGGTGAGTCGAAACCTTTCAGTTCTCTCCGGACTAGCTCCGGAGGCGCGCTTCTATCGCCTTTCGGTTGGGTCAATATCATATGATCGGCATGATCTGAAATAATTGAAGAAATTTCTGCCAGGGGCTTGTCCTTCATGATTCCGAAAACCCAGATTTTTCTTTGGTGTGGAAACAATTCGGCAAGGGCAGCAGTTAATTTTTTAAAGCTGTCGGGATTGTGGGCGCCATCCAGAACAAGAAAGGGTTGGGTGCCGCACACTTCCAGACGGCCGGGCCAGTCTGCGGATTTCAAACCTTTCCTGATGGATTGCTCGGTAACGGATGGATCGGCCAGAGCCGTGCAAGCGGCCACCGCCATACCGGCATTGACCGACTGGTGCCTGCCCGCCAAAGAAATTTCCAAACCTTTATACCAGATTTTAGAGCCTTTAAAATCAAAAACCTGACCCTGCAGGGAGTGAGATTGGATTGGGGCCTGAAAGTCCTTTCCGAATTGCAGCAGAGAGGCCTGATGAGCCCGGCATCGGTCCTGAACGGTTTGAATGACCTCTTGTTCCTCCGAGCCGCACACCACCACGCAGGGAGCCTTGATGATCGCGGCCTTTTCCCCTGCGATCTTGTCCAGGCTGTTTCCCAGACTCGATTCGTGGTCACGGGATATGGGGGTTATAATACAGATCCGGCCCCGGCACAGATTGGTGGAGTCCAGGCGGCCCCCCATGCCGACTTCAACGACGTTCCAGTCGGTTTGGCGGCGGTCGAAATGCAGAAGGGCCATAACGGTACCGAACTCGAAAAAAGTGGGGGATATTTTTAATTCTTCGGAAGCCTTTTTAAGAGCGGCAATCCAGTGGACTGCTTCTTCCGGTTCCATGAGCTGGCGGTTGACCTGAATGCGCTCCCGGAAATCCAGAAGGTGGGGGGAGGTGTAAAGCCCTACCCGGTAACCCGAGGCACGGAGTATGGATTCCACAAAAGCCGCGGTGGAACCCTTGCCATTGGTGCCGGCAATATGGACCGTTGGGATTTTCAATTCAGGGTTGCCGAAATAATCCAGTAACCGGGTGGTGTTTTCCAATCCCAGTTTGATTCCCAGTCGGGCCAGGCTGTAAAGATAATCCAGGGAATCTTGATAGTTCATAAGTCAGAGGCTCGCTCTCTAAGTTGAAGCGGCGGGTTTATTACAGGCCGCGAATGGATAAAGGGAAACCCGCCCAATATTTATCAATGGATTATATTTTCTCATTTTCGTTTTGTGTGAGTAAAATACATAAAAATTAAATATTTTTAATAAAAAAGAGTGTAAGAGTATGCCCCATCCACCTGAATCCGTTCGAATTCCTTTGATGAAAATATCAGATAAGGTGGCGCCTGAAGAGCGGGTGAAAGAGGTACCGCAGGGCCTGTCGCAAATTTCCGAAGTGGAAATTTTCGTTTCACAGGATCTGCCGGAGCATTGCTATGCCCTGGAAGTGCCGGATATTGCCAGGGAATTTAAAATGTCGGGAAAGCCGCTGGGAATATTTGGACCCGCCAGGGATTTTCAAGCCCTGAATGATATTTATAACCTGGGATGGGTAGGGAGCGAACCGCGGGTTTGTAAAGTGGTCAAAGACGAGTCCCGGTCCGGATCCGCCCGTGGCGGGAAAACGCCCACCTCTTCTTCCCGTGTGAATAGCCGTCGAAAAAGTTTCATGACTCCCACACCCCTTCATATTCCGGATAGCCGGGTGTCGCCCATTCCCGATTCCGCCCATGAGATGATTTATCTGAAAGACATCCATGAGGGCGAATCCCTGAAGGTGGTTCCGTGGCGGGATGTAGTCTGGATGCATCCCTTGATACGGGTGATAGAAAACCCCGCGGAATAAACCGCTACTCCAATACTAAATGAACCAAATCGAGGAAGGACTGGACCCCGGCCTGTGTCCAGTCAAGTTCCGGGAAGGACTCATGGGATACCGGGAAAAAGCGAATCAATTTCAGGTAGTGCAGTGTGTCGGCCGATGTTTGAATGGTTTCCGGAGAAAGCGCGGCAACCCTGGTGAAATTTTCCGCATTGAATTCCCACTCCCAGAGGTTGGCGTGACGGGCCATATAAATGTCGGTGCCCGCCGTATCCTGTCGGCGCTTTTTCAGGCGGCTGACATAAGTATCAAGATCCGGCCCTTTTAAGATGAGGGAAAAACCAAGATAGTGCCCCCACCAGAAGAGCGTGCGGTAGGTAAAAAATTCGGTCTTTGAAAATTTTTGCGGCAAATCCAGTGAGAGAAAAGGAAATCCCTTATGGTTTTCTCCCCGGGCGATTTGACCCTTTACCGGGTCCGTATCCGGTGGTAACGGTTTGGGATGCTCTTTTAATTCCGCCGCTAAAGCAGAACGCAGCTCTTCGAGATACCGCTCCGCCTTTTTCATGATGGCGGGTTTGTGTCTGAAGACATCCGTTACATTGATCAAATCCCACTCGTCGCGGGACCAATGCCTAGAATTATCCTGGCTTGCTTTCATGAGGTTTGGAGCCGGGTGGTCAAAGGAATCAGGGGTTTTGAGAGCGGAGGTCGTCTTTTTGACGAACCAGAACATAACGGTGAAGAGCGTCTTCAGACTCGATATCCAGATTGACAAAATTGCACCGGCAAATATCCTCCTCATCGATGCGCAAAATCTTTATCCGGGTTTTGATGGCGCCTCCCGTGGGCAGGACAAAGTCGATCATATGCGAGGTCTCGGCTTTGAACCCCTGGTTTTTTAATGCCAGTCCGCTGGAGCTGATTTCCAGAATCTCCAGCGATTTTCCTGCCATGTTTAAGAATAGAGGATTATCCGGGTCCGGTGTGACCCGGTAGGCCTGGCGCGCTTCATCCGGAGCCTTGAGCTTATCTTGTTTATTTTTCTTTTTCCAGAACAAATTCGACTCTCCTGTTGGTGGATTGCCCCAACTCCGAATCATTCGATGCAATTGGGAATATATCGGCATATCCCGTGGCGGTCAACCGCTTTGGGTCTATATTTTTGTCAATGAAATACCTCAGAACCGCCGTGGCCCGGGCCGAAGACAACTCCCAGTTGGACGGAAACCGGTCCGTGGCTATCGGATTATCATCAGTATGTCCTTGAATACTTATCCGGTAACGCGGATATTTGTCCAGGAGCCGGACCAGCTCATTCAGGATCGGTTTGCTTTTTTCGATATCCAAATCAGCGTTACCGGCTTCGAACAGGGAGGCCCCGGGGATACGAATAACGATTTTGGTGCGGTCGGTGGAAATATCCATGATTTCATTCATGGCTTCACGGTCAGCGACGTGTTGGATATCCGATAAGATGTCGTCGGATTTCAACCCGGTCAGCACCTCGAAGGTTTCCTTTTTATCGACGGCATCCATGAGCTCCAGCAGGCCGATACTGGCGCTCTGCGTTCCCAGTATGGCTTCCTTGAACTTGTTGTTGGCTACGGAGGATAGAGAATAATATAATATGAAAAATGTTAAAAGAAGAATGGCCATATCGGCGTAGGTGGTCATCCATAGAGGAGAAGATTTTTCTTCCAGGGCTTCATCCATGAACTCGGCCAGTTTTTTTCTTGTGTACCGGGACCGTTTCAATTTTTTCCCGGCGCTTTCCTCGGCTTTCTTGACCGCATAAACCAACTCCGACTTGAATTTTTTCTTTTGCAGGACCAATTCCTTTTCCAAATCGTCCTTTTCGGCATGTATAGTGGTCAACTCCTGACGCACCTGTTTCACAATTTCGGTCGGGAACTGGGATTCGTCCCCTTCTTCAAAGTCCCCATCGAGAAGTTTTTCATAGGTCTTGATCAAATCCTCCTTTTCCTTGATCAAACGCTCAAAGCGCTCCCGCGATTCGTCGTCTACTTTTTCTTCCGGGACGGAGAGGCTCTTCTGAGCCGCGGCGGGTTTCTGTTCCTTCTGGATGCGCATGATCTCCCGGGCCAGCACTCCTTTTTCATCGGTCAATCGCTCCCGGGCTTTTCGCTCTTCCTCTATTTTTTGAGTCAGCCGAGTGTTTTTTTCGCGCAATTCTTTCAGCAGGGGATTGACTTTTTCAGCCTGCTCCAACCCCGGAGTTCCCTTGGGAGCCGGTTCCCCGATCCCGGTTTTTTGGGCCTGGCTTGCTGGGGAGCCTGAAATGGTGGCAGAGGCCTGCCGGTAGGAGACCGATTTTTGAAAACGGAGCTGTTCGCCTTTTTCAGTTAACTGCTGCTGGAGGGTATTTATTTTTTTGCCGGTGACCGCCAGCAAATGCCTGATTTTGACTTCCTGACGGTTCGTTTCGGCACCGGCCTTTTTCAGCTCGGCGTTTTTGATTCTGAGCAATTCCTTGACCCGCTCTACGGTTTCTCTCTGTGCCATAATGATGCTCGGTAGTCCCGGTTACTTTTTTGCGAAGAAGGGCCGTCGCGGTCTGCGCTTTTTTGCCGGGATGTAAGACGACAATTTTTCGTAAACGAAAATCGGGTTGTTGTCTTCAAGAATGGATATGGCTCCCTCAAATATGATTTCCAGGTTGATCACTTCCACCAGCGTCCGGTCCTTCAGCTTTCCGGCAATGGGGAGAAAAAACAGGGTCGCCAACAGCATTCCGTAAAAAGTGGTCAACAGGGCCACCGCCATGGCGGGGCCAATGGTTTCGGGATTGGAAAGTTGCCGCAACATCTGGACCAGGCCGATCAGGGTTCCCATCATTCCAAAGGAAGGGGCATAGATCGCCATTTTCCGGAATACATCCTGAACAATGAAATGCCGTTGCTTCATCGACTCGATTTCAATGTGAAGGGTATCCCGAATCAAATCTTCCTTCGACCCGTCGGCAATCAGGTTGCAGGCTTTCCTGAGCAAATCATCTACGATATCCATACGGCTCAACGCGATCAGTCCCTGGCGGCGGCTGATGGTGCACAATTCGACCATGGTCTCCACCATATCGTTCGGGTCCTGTTTTTTTTCTGAAAAAACAAAAAACGCCGCTTTGAAGGCGGTGAAGACATCTTTTAACTGGAAAGTGATTAAGGTGGAGGCAAGGGTTCCCCCGAAAACGATCATGAAGCCCGGCCCGTTGAAAAACTGGTCCAGTTCGCCGTCAATGAATATGGCACCCACGATCAAGGAAATCCCTAAGATTATTCCAAAAAAGGAAGCGGCATCCACTAAATACAGTCCTTCTGGTTAGTGTTGGAGAATGGGGATATTCCTTAAAGTTACCATGTCAAAGCTGTTTCTGCAATTTTTTCATGGGTTTAGGGATTCAAGGATCATAGACTTTCATTGTAAAGTATTTTGCAGGTCCGGGGCGAATAATCAGGATGGGAACCCGATTCGGAGGTGAGGGTTCAGTCGGATTCTGGAGGGGGCGGGCCTGTTTGGAGAAACCGGGTCATGTCTTCCAGTGAAAGCACCGGGCTGAGCATTATGCCCTGCCCCAGGTCGCAACCGGTTTCCTTGAGAAAGGCCAATTGGCTTTCCGTTTCCACTCCCTCCGCGACCGTTTTCAGTTCCAGGTTTTGCGCCAGCGATACGACCGCTTGGATGATGGCCCTATTGGCTTTTAGTTGATGTTCATGGACGAACGTTTGGTCGATTTTCAGGCTATGGATGGGCATGTCCTTTAAATACTTGAGCGAGGAGAAGCCGGTACCAAAATCGTCGATGGACAGTTTAAGCCCCAGTTCGTTCAGCATCTTCAGGCGGGCAATAGCGCTGCTGGAATTTTCCATGAGGATGGTTTCGGTCAGTTCCAATTCCAATAGCCTGGGATCAATATTCGACTGGACCACCTGGCTTTCCACTTTTTTTACCAGATCCTTTTCATTAAACTGGTGCCCCGAAAGGTTGATCGCTACATTGACCGGATCCAGTCCCATGGCCAGCCATTGGCTGATCTGTTCGCAGGCGGTTTTCAGAACCCATTCTCCAATGGGTATGATCAACCGGTTTTCTTCCGCCGCTACAATAAATTCCAAAGTCGGAATCCAGCCTTTTTCGGGATGACACCAGCGGATCAGTGATTCCATACCGGCCATTTCGCCGGTGGCCAGGTTGAACTTGGGCTGGAAATGCAGTTCGAATTCCTCGCGCTCCAGAGCTTTCCGCAAATCGGTTTCCATGTCGACCTTTTTTGCCGACTGGAACAGGAACGTCGGATTGTAATATTGAAAAGAATGCTTGGCTTTATCCTTGGCCGACCACAGTGCGGCTTGCGCGTTTTTGACCAGAGAATGAGGATCTTTGCCATCATGGGGATACAGGGCAATTCCCATGGATGTCCGGATGCTGACTTCCTGAGGGCCTACCGCGAACAAGGGTTTCAGTGTTTGCAGAATCTTTTGAGCCATCAGGGTGATGAACCGCTGATGGCTGGCCCCGCTCAGGATCAGGAGAAAGTCCTCTCCCTCGAGCCGGGCTACGGTATCCTCTTTCCGCAGGCATCCCTCGAGGCGCTTCCCTATGTCTTTCAGTAACAGGTCTCCCAGATGCGGATCGAGCGAATGGCTTACGGTTTTGTAATTATCCATGCTGACAATGACGACTGCGACCAATTTTTCCTGGCGGTCGGCCTGGGAAATGGCCATGCTCAAACGGTCCTTGGCCAGAGCCATGTTGGGCAGTCCGGTCACCGGTTCGAAATATGCCAGAGTCTCAATACGCTCCTCCATTAACAATTGCTTTGTTTTATCCACAGCCATGGCGACATAAAGAGGATGTTTGTCTTGCTGCAAAAGTTTGAAACGGATTTCAGAGTTGTATTGGGTGCCGTCTTTCCTCTGGTGGATACCCTCAAACGTGACGAAGGATTCTTCGTAATTTATAAGGGACCGCGACAAATTATTGAATATTTCCGGGGTCAGGTTCTTGATGACGTCAAATAGGGTGCGCTGTGCAATTTCATCTTTGTTCAAACCCAAATTGTTCAGGGCCAGCGGATTGGCGCGCACAAAATGATAGTCGGCAGAATCGATGATATAAATTTCATTGGGTGAGTCATCCAGAATACGCAGCAGATGGACCGAAATTTTTTCTTGAGCTTCTTTTTTCCGGTACCCCATCGCCAAATCGTGAATGTTTCCGCGTGACCGTTCGGACAACGTTGACAATAAGGTGAGTAAGAACTTGTCATTGGACGCCAGCAGTGAGTGGAACTGGGGTTTGGTGATTTCCAGTAAAAGGGACTCGGTTTGGGCCTGCACCGTGGCGGAGCGGCTTTTGGATTCGATAATGGCCATTTCCCCAAAAACCTGGCCGCTGTTTATTTGAGATATTTGCTGGTCATGTTTGAGAACAACCAGATCACCCCCCAAAACCACGTACATATGATGGCCCGGGTCGCCATCCTGAAACAGAGTTTCTCCCGGCTGCAAAACCACGCTTTGGCATTGCTCTGACAACTCGTCCAGGGTGGACTCGGGCAGAAAATTGAATAGCTCGACTTCTCTTAATTGGACCAATTCCATGCGGTCACTCTTTGAGGAAAAATAATTTAATTGGGTACAAAAGTCAGTATAAGGGGAGTTTAAGGAGTTTGTTTAAAAAACGTCCATAAATTGTTGTGAAATAAGAGATTATGAGGTAAATGTAATTCGAAACCTGAGGCTTGAATTGTCCGAAAACCGTTGATTTTGGTTGAGAAATATCGGGTCAGCCGGGGCGGCGGCAACCGTCATCCAGAATAGGGATCGGAAGGGCCGGTGCGATAATTTACCGGATAGGGTTAAGGGACGGGTCAGGCGGGATCGCTGTAAAGATGACAATCTACTTGATGGCCGGGACTCAACTGGACGGAACGGGGAGCCTCGGTTTTGCAATGATCCATCACTTTCGGGCACCGGGGATGAAAGTGGCATCCGGCCGGGGGATTCATGGGCGAAGGCACATCCCCTCCCAGAATGAGGCGTTTCTTTCTTTCCTTCGGATTCAACGAGGGCTTGGAAGCCAGCAAGGCCTGAGTATAAGGATGCGCCGCCTCCCGGTTGAGGACATCGGTCGGCGCGGTTTCCACGATTTTTCCGAGATACATCACCGCCGTTCTTTGTGACAGGTGTTTGACTACGTTCAGGTCATGCGAGATGAACAGCATGGAAATGCCGCCTTCCTCCTGTAGTTGTTGCAGGAGGTTGATGATCTGCGCCTGGATGGAAACGTCGAGCGCCGAGACCGGCTCATCGCAAACGATATACTTCGGATTCAACGCCAACGCGCGGGCGATACCGATTCTCTGCCGCTGGCCGCCGGAAAATTCGTGGGGATAACGACGGGCATATTTCGGGGACAGCCCGACCTTGTCCATGATGGCTTCCACCTTTGGCTTGAGCGTGGCGCGATCGGCCATTTTATGGATCACCAGCGCCTCACCGATGATCCGCTCCACCGTGAACCGGGGATTGAGAGAACTGTAGGGGTCCTGAAAGATGATTTGCATTTTGGGGCGCAGGCGGATCAACGCCGCCGAATCGAGATCGAAAATATTTTGCTCCTCGAAGTAAACCTTCCCTCCAGTAGGTTCCAGCAGGCGGATGCTCAACCGGCCGACAGTGGTTTTGCCGCAACCGGACTCGCCGACCAGTCCCAAGGTTTCGCCCGGTCCGATTTCCAGCGAGACGTCGTCGACCGCTTTTACCTGGCTCACGGTTTTGCCGAAGACGCCGCCTGTCACCGGAAAATATTTTTTGAGAGAATCGATTTTCACGACCGCATTCATGATGAGGAAACCTGTTGGGAGTCGCGGTACAACCAGCAGGCGACTTGTTGATGTGATTGTTGGGTGCGAAATTTCGGCGGAATCTCCTGACTGCATTCCGGCATCGCCTCCTTGCAACGCGGATGAAAGGCGCACCCGCCGGGCAAAAATACGGGATTGGGAACGGCGCCCGGAATGGATTCCAAATCTTCTCCCGGTTCGCCCCGTGGCACGGAGTTCAACAGGCCCTGCGTGTAGGGGTGAGCGGGCGATTCAAACAACACTTCCACCGGCGCTTCCTCGACGATCTTGCCGGAGTACATGACGGCCACCCGGTCGGTGTATTGCGCGACGATGCCGAGGTTGTGAGTGATCAGCAGGATGGCCATATCCGTATCGCGCCGTAATTGATCCATCAACTCCAGAATCTGCGCTTCGATGGTGACGTCCAGCGCGGTGGTCGGCTCGTCCGCGATCAACAGCGCCGGCTGGCAGGCGATGGCCATGGCGATCATCACCCGTTGTTTCATGCCGCCGGAGAGTTCGTGCGGATATTGGTCGATCCGCCGCTCCGGCGAAGGGATCGCCACCTTGTGCAACAACTCCAGCGTGATCTCCCGCGCCTCGGCTTTGTTCTTCTTCTGGTGCAGGATGATGGATTCCGCGATCTGGTCGCCGATGGTGAAGATGGGGTTGAGCGAGGTCATCGGTTCCTGGAAAATCATGCTGATTTCGTTGCCCCGCAACTGTTCCATCTCTTTTTCGCTTTGGGAAAAGATGTCTTTACCGTCGAAAACGATGTTGCCGGTTTCATATTTTCCCGGCGGTGTGGGGACCAGGCGCAAAACGCTGAGTGCGGTAACCGATTTGCCGCAACCCGACTCGCCGACCAGCGCCAGGGTTTCGCCCTTGCGGATGTCCAGATCCACGTTGCGGACGGATTGGACGACGCCCTCTTCAATGTAAAAAAATGTGCTGAGGTTTTGGATTTCGAGGAGAGAACTCATGCGATGAGCGGGTGCCTCGGCATGGGGTTATTTCAAGTCGTCGAAAATATCTTCATATTGGTAGTCGTCATCTTCCTGATCGATATCGTAACGCGACAGGTGGGTGTTGACTTTTTCCGACCAGGCGTCGATGCCGCCTGCGAGACATTTAACGTCGGTGAAGCCGCGATCACCCAGCCACTTCTGAAAACTGGGCGCGCGGTCGCCTTTCCAGTCGATCAGTACGATTTCCCGGTCTTTCGGAGTGGTCTTCAGGACCTGTTCGCAACTGTCGCGGGTGATCAGCGTCGCGCCTTCGATCTTGGCGATGTCGTGTTCCCACTTTTCGCGGATATCGAGCAGGGCCAGGTCGGTTCGTCCGGATTCAATGAGTGACTGCAACTCCTCCGGTGAAATGGCGGGCGAAATTTTGTGTCCCGCTTCGGCGTTGAGCAGGGTCAGCACCTCGCCGATCTTTTTGTCGTGCTTTTCGCAGACCGTGAAAATGGTCTCGTCCGGCTGGTATCCGGCGACTGGCATTCCGATATGGAAATTTTTGAACAGCAGGGTATGCACCTCCGGCAAGACCTGGTTGACCTCCGTCATCAGGGTATCGGGGTTGAACACCACGGGCTCGGCACTCTCCTCCACCCGGACCTCGGTGATTTTGATGATGTGGTAGCCGTAGGGGGAGTGCAGGGGACCCAAAACTTTGCCCTGGTCGCTTTCGGAAATTTCTCCCATGAGGCCGCGGGCGTTCTCCTCAGGCATCCACCCGAGGTCGCCCCCGTTTTTCTTGGACGGACAGATACTATATTTTTCAACGACTTCCGTGAAGCCTGCGCCGGCGTCCAACTGCTTCTTGGCCGCCACCGCGTCGTCTATTCCATTGGTAAAAATCTGACTGGCACGTACGCTTAACATTCTGCTACTCCT
>CBDVDB010000032.1:0-14969 GCA_965372625.1 uncultured Nitrospinaceae bacterium | reverse complement strand
TTAAAGTCGCGGGTCATGCCTTCCAGTTTGCCCGACACGGTGAACAACTCGCTGTCGGGAATACCGATGTCGGCCAGCAGGCGGGAAAAATAATAATAGTTCATTTCCTTTCTCAGTTTCCGGAGAGCGCGGTGAACGGAGGGTTCGTCGTGGCTGAGGGACACCATTTCCCGGCACAAACTGCCGGGGCTGGCATTCGAGATGCGCGACTGCGCCAGCAGGGCGGCGCCGTGCAGTGACCCTTTAACGTGGCGGCGCTGGCGGTAATCCTGCAACTCCCGGCTCAGGTAACGAACGCAACTGTCGCGCAGGATCAGCGATTTCTGCCAGGGCGTGGCCTGCTCCCAATGCACTTTCAGGAGTACAAAATCCGGTTGCTTGCTCAATTGCTCCAGCTCCTGCAATTGACGATCGTATTTCTTTTTTTGGGATTTTTTAAGTTGCTGGTGAGCTTCCGCTTTTTGGCGCAACACATTTTGCCGGAACTCTGCATTTGTTTGCCATTGCCTCTGCCACCGCTGGTACCGCTCCTGATACAACCGGGCGAGGCTGATTTCCTGCAACTCCCCGTATTGCCGCCAGGCATCGGACCAATGCAATAATTGCACTTCGTTCACCATCAACTGGTAACGGTAGGGATCCTTTAGCCGCAACTGATCCAGGGCCGGTTTTTGCCATTGGTAGACCCCCAGTCCAGCCACCGCCAGAACCAACAGCACGGCCATCACATGCGGCATTAATTTTCCGAGTTTCTGCAAAAAAACGAGCCAACGTTCCATCGGCGGTACCGGTTCCCGAATTGTTTTGCACGGTTGAAATCAGTGTACCATTGGAGCCGTCAAAACCCAGCCCAAACGAAACACCCTGCCCTTACCTCTTGTCGGATCAATGAGGGGAAAAGTTAAACGCCGGATGGGGAATGGCAGAGGATCAATGCTTGAAATGGCGGATGCCGGTGAACACCATGGCGATCTTGTGCTCGTCCGCCGCCCGGATCACTTCTTCGTCGCGGATGGACCCGCCGGGTTGGATGATGGCGCGGATGCCGCGCTCCGCCGCCGCGTCCACCGAATCGCGGAACGGGAAGAACGCGTCGGAAGCCATCACGCAGTCTTTCACTTCCTTGTTGGCTTTGTCGAGGGCCAACCGGGCCGAATCGACCCGGCTCATCTGCCCGGCGCCGATACCGACGGTTTCCTGACCGCGCGCGTACACAATGGCGTTGGACTTGACGTGCTTGGCCACCTTCCAGGCGAATTTGAGTTCTGCCATCGTGGCGTCATCCGGCTGGATTTTGCTGACCACTTTCAGTTTTTCCGGGTCGAGGGTCAACTCGTCCGCCTCCTGAAGCAACAGACCGCCGCCGATCAATTTGATGTCCATCCGGGGCCGCCCGGTCGCATCCTCAATTCCGGGCATCTGCATGACGCGCACGTTTTTCTTTTTAACGAACAACTCCAGCGCCGCCGCCTCGTAGCCGGGAGCGATGATCACTTCGACAAAGTTCTTGACGATTTCCCCGGCGGTGGCGAGGGTGACGGTCCGGTTGAATCCCAGCACCCCGCCAAAGGCGGATACCGGATCGGTCTCCCGTGCCTGGATGAATACCCCGGCCTGGTCGCCGCCGCAGGCGATGCCGCAGGGGTTGGTGTGTTTGACGATCACCGCGGCGGAATCTTCAAATTCCAGCGCGCACACCCAGGCGGCGTTCATATCGATATAATTATTGAAGGAAAGTTCCTTGCCCTGCAGTTGTTGGGCCTGCACTACATCGGTGGCCCGTGGTTGCGCTTCTGTATACAAGGCCGCTTGCTGGTGCGGATTTTCTCCGTAGCGCAAATCCGAAAGCTTCTGCAGGCCGGTTTGATAGCCCGGCGGAAATTTTGAGGCTTCACCCATTTGGCCGGACAGGTATCCCGCAATCATCGAATCGTAACGCGCGGTCATGGCAAACGCGTCACGGCTGAGGCGCTGGCGGGTTTTAAGAGTGACCGCTCCGTTGTGGGCGTCCATTTCCGTGAGGACCAGTTCATAGTCCACCGGGTTCACGACGATGGCGACGTCGTTGTAATTCTTGGAAGCCGACCGCACCATGGCGGGTCCGCCGATGTCGATGTTTTCGATGGCGTCGGCCAGCGTGCATCCGGCCTTGGCGATGGTGGCCTCGAACGGATAAAGATTGATCACCACCATATCGATGGGAGCAATGGCGTGCTGCTCCATGGCTGCCATGTGGGCCGGCACGTCCCGCCGCCCGAGGATGCCGCCGTGTACTTTAGGATGGAGGGTTTTGATGCGCCCGTCCATCATCTCCGGAAATCCTGTGTAATCGGAGATCAGCGTCACCGGCACGCCGTTTTTCTTTATCAGTTCGGCGGTACCGCCCGTAGACAGAATTTCGACGCCGCGCTGGTGAAGCTGTTTAGCGAATTCGGCAATATTGGTTTTGTCGGACACGCTGACGAGCGCCCTTTGGATCGGCCTCATGGAATACTTTTAGATTCGAAGTTTTTTCTTTTTGGGTGGGGTTTTGCTGATCAGAAAACTCGGTGTGATAAACAGGATGATTCTCAACAGCCACATGGGAAACGTCCCGTAGTTTTCCAAGATTCCGGGTTCTCCGGATTCATTTTTAGGGGCCTGCGTTTTGCTTTCACTGGCATCAGGGTTCTCGGCCATGGTCACCTCAAAAAAACGGTTAAGAATGATTCAAAAGGGACTCCCGTCCAAGCGGAGTGCGACTATATCACTCTTTTGAATCGATATGAAAATTAAAATTTCCGGCCGGGCAAGGCCCGGTGCTGATTTTCTCCTCTCCCCTTGGGGAGGAGACCTTTGCATAAGTACCCATTTTCTGTGACTGGATGGGTAACCGCCTGGCAATCCTAATATTTCCTCTCCCCGCAAGGGAGAAAACCCCTTCTATTTCAGGAGCAACCCGCGGGTAAACCGCCACTCGATTTTCTGGGCGAAGTCCAGCCGGCCGAACTGGGTCTGCAGGGTGTGGGCGCATTCCTGTAGCAGATGACCCAGCCGTTCCCGGTCCTCAGGAACCCAGGCGAGGGAGGTCTGCAGAAGCCGGTCCCGGAAGGCATTCAGAATTTCCTCGTTGACGACTTTCGATTCGTCCTGGTAAATCCCCATATGAAAGATCGCCTGTAAAAACGACCGGGCGCCTTCCGGCAGAAGGGGCTGGCACCCGATTTCCTTGAACAGGGTGAACCGCGCCAACGCGGTCAGCGTCAACACCCCAATATCCAAATCCTCCTGGTTCTCGGGCCAACGAGCCTCTTCCAGCAACTCATGAATTTTCTCGATGGACAAATCCAGACTTTGCCGGGCGAACCGGGCATAAAACCGGGCCACGTTCAAAAAGTTTTCCAGAATCCGGATATCATGCAGGGACTGCAGGTCTCGCCACTGAATGTTGGTTTCGGTCTTTTCGATCTCTTTGATCTTGTCGTTCTCGCCGGTGAGTTGGACTCCAATTTTTGGAAATCGTGACACGGTGGCGGCCAGATGATCCAGATAGCCCGTAGGCAGAACATACTCCATCAGCAGGCCGTATTCCTGAATCAATTTTTCGCCTTCCCACTTGAGCCGCATGCCCCCGGCGTAACCCACCTGGAACAGAGACTGCATCCAGGTCTGGCTCAACAGCGACTCGCCCCTGGTGATATCGCCGCCGGCCCCCAGCTCCAACCCGATATTGATATAGCCGAGCACCTTGCGCATGATTTCGTGATGGCTGTCCACATTGGAAAGCTCCTGCCGGTCCGCAATCATCACCTTGTTGGCCAGACACATCAGCTCCCAGCAGATGGCGTTGACCCGCTCCTGATTTTTCATCATGGCCAGGCATTGCCCGAAAAAGGTTGAAGGATCGGTATCCGAAAGCGGATGGACCGGCGCCACCGCATAGCGGGATTCCTGATCGACAAACGCATCATGGGGGGGGACGTCCTGTTTCAGGGATTTGGGGTCCAGCAGGCTGTACACGCCGAGGGCTTCCTCGTAGGAAACCATCCCCTTCTCTTCCATTCGGGAACGCCACCAGCGGTAGGATGTCTCCACCGTGGGCGTGACTTCGTACCAGATCACCGCCTCCATCAAGGCGTAAAACACTTTCTGATGTTCGACATAGAGAAGCTTGAAAAGATGTTTCAACAGATCCGCGGCGTCGGGTACTTTCAGATATATATCGATCACCCCATCCAGCGTAAAATGCTCCAGCTCTTCGACGCCCTCATACTGATCGGTCGTCTCATCCCGCTTGTACACTTTGATGAGGGATTGCAGAACCATCACTTTTTGATCGAAGTCCTCGGTCAGGACCCAGTGGAGGAGTTGCCGGTCGTTGGCCTTCTCCATCCAGCGCAACCAGTCCATGGCTTTTTGAGGCAGGAACTTGTCACCCCGCCACCATTCCATATCAAATATATACTGCATCTGCCGTTCGGAAATAACCGCCAGCACGGGAAGGGCGTCCTCCTCGCCGATATCCTTGACCATGAAATAAATATCTTCTTCCGGCAGCAGACGTACCAACGCTTCCGCCTGGCTGGATAGAATCAGCAAGTCCAGTTGTTCTTTCCCCCGTAAGAGCTGAACACAGCGCACCTGCTCCAGAAGGGACATGCGGGACAGCGCGTCCTCCACCTTTTTGGGATTGGATTGGATCCATTTCAGCGGAAACGGAAAGTTTTCCAAAGGTGGCGTCGGATTGATATCGTTTTGCTTAGTCATCCTTATTGAGAATCATCCCGTTGGGGTAGCTATTTCGTTATAAAAAAGGAAATATGCTCCATTCGCGGTATAAAAAAAAAGTTCCTTGTTCCGTAATATGCTGATATATAAGAAGTTAATCTATTGCGTTTGCATTTTGATTTACGTATATTTAAAAATAATATACTATTTCTGTAAATCTTATCCTAAAAAGAGACAGTTTCAAAAATTTTCATCATTAATAATGATTAAAACCAAACTGCACAGTAAAAATAAAGGCGAACTGCTTGAAGAAATAGAGGCTCTCCGCCGCGAACTGGCTCAGTGGCAATCCAACGCGCTGGATTGGAAACTGAAAGAAGGAGAGTTGTTACAGAAAAAAGCCGCTCTCCGCAATATATTGGAGAGTCCTTCCACCATTTCCATTCTTGGAACGGATTTGGACGGTAACATTATTTTCTGGAACAAAGGCGCCGAAAAAATGCTGGGTTATACCGCCGAAGACATGGTGGGCCGGGAAAAAATTTTCAAGCTTTACGCGGAAGGCGGAGACAGCCGAAAAACCCTCATAGAGGTTCATCAATACATTCTCGATCATGAAAAAGGAGTCACCTGCGAAGTGGAGGAAATCACCAAGGATGGGCGGAAGCTGTGGGTTCAGTTGACGCTGTCCCCCCGGTTTGATGAAGCGGGAAAAGTGATCGGGATTTTAGGCGTGGGCGAAAATATTACCGAACGCCGAAAAGCCGAAGATGACTTGGCCGAGAGGATGGTTCTGGGAGAATTCGGCGCGCAAATCGGGGCGGCATTGGCCGGGAGCACCTCCCTGAAGGAGGTTCTGAACCAATGCGCGGAATCCCTGATGCATTTTTTTGATGGGGCGCTGGCCCGTATCTGGATTTTCTACCCGCACGATGCAGTACTGGAAGTTCATGCCTGCGCCGGCAGGGAAGAAGGGGCGAACCTTCGGTTGGACCCTGTTCCCCTCGGAAAAGGAATGATCGGAAGTTTTGCTAAAAAACGCAAAGCCTTTGTCACCCACCAACCCTGTGAAGACTCGGCTTTGGCCGGGGAAAGGGAATGGATGCAAAAGGCCGGGATAGGTTCGTATTCCAACTATCCGCTGGCGATCAACAATGATTTGCTGGGTGTCTTTGAGTTATTTTCGTACAGTCCCCTGACCGAAGCCATGCAGCATGCTCTGTCCAGAGCCGCGGGGGACATTTCCCTGGGAATCGACCGGGTCCGGAATTTCGAGGCCCTGCAATACAGCGAAGAGCAAATCCGGTCCATCCTGAGCAATGCCCTGGAAGGAATCATCACCTTTGACAAGTCCGGGGGTATTACCTCAGTCAACCCGGCGGCGGGGTCTATTTTCGGTTATCAGTCCCAGAAAGTGATCGGCAAAAACATCCGGTTATTGATACCGGATTTGTGCCGGGAAAGCGACCTGCGTAAGGGCCACTTGCTGACGAGCCAGCGCAATTTGATCGGCAAAATCACGGAAATGACGGGAGAACATAAAAATGGAACGTTGTTTCCCATCGATTTATCGATCAGCGAAATCAAAATGCCGGAGCGGCGGCGTACTCCCCGCTCCGATCAGGAGCCCCGCCCGGCTCTGTACCTGGGCATGATAAGGGACATTACCGAGCGTAAGCGTTTCGAGGAAGCGTTGCGGAATGAAAGAGACTATACCGGCCGCATCATCGAGCGGACCCCGGGCCTGGTTGTGGGATTGTCCCCCGACGGGATCACCCGTTTCACCAATCCGGCAGTGGAAAAAACCACGGGGTATTCTCCCGAGGATTTGATCGGCAAAAACTGGTGGAACACCCTGTTTCCCGGCAAATCCGAAAAACAGGTCGAGCAATTGCGCCAACTCAAAGCCAAGGGCCCCGCCCGAAATGTGGAGTTGGAGTTGACCACCCTGTTCGGCGAAAAACGGATAGTCGCCTGGAGCAATATTCACCGGTTCAACCAAAATGGAGATCTGGTGGAAACCATCGGATTTGGAACCGACATCACCGAACAAAAAAAAGTGGAACAGGACCTGATGCGGGCGGCGAAAAAGGCCGATGAATCCAACCGGTTGAAATCCGATTTTCTAAGCGTCATTTCCCACGAACTGCGCACTCCGCTGACGGTCATGCTGGGCAACACCCCTCTTTTAACCCGGCGGGACGAACTCCCGGATCAGAATGAAATCGTGTCCATTGCGTTGGATATTCAAAATTCCGGCAAACACCTGCTGGCCTTGATCGACGACCTTCTCGATTTTTCTAAAATCGAGGCCGATAAGATGGAATTGTATCCGGAATGGTTTTCAGTTAAAAAACTGGTGGCAGACGTCGTGTCCGGCTACCAGGTTATTGCCAGGCAAAAAGACCTTCCCATTGAATCGGAAATCGAGGACATGGAAATATGCGCCGACAAGATTCGTATCAAGCAAATTATTTTCAATCTGCTCAGTAATGCCATTAAATTTACCGACCGAGGGTTTGTCAAAATCCGGGTAACCCGAAAGGATTCCAGGGCAGTGTTCAGCGTGCAGGACACCGGTGTGGGTTTGTCCCAGGATGACATCTCGGTGATCTTTGATTTATTCCGGCAGGTGGACGAATCCCCGACACGGGCCGCATCCGGCACCGGCCTGGGATTGGCCATCGCCAAAAAACTGGTAGAAATGCATGGCGGTCGGATTTCTGTTCAGAGTTCCCTTGGGAAGGGCAGCCTGTTCACTTTTTTTATACCCATTGAATTAAATATCAGGAGCCACGAATGAGTACTATATTGATCGTTGAAGATCACGAGTTGACCCGAAAAACCCTGAATCGGCGCCTTTCCAAGGCGGGGCATTCGGTCATTGAAGCCTTGAATGGCAACTCGGGAATCGAAAAACTGCAATCCAATTCGGTGGATCTCGTGCTCATGGATTTCATGATGAAAAACATGAACGGGATGCAGACCTTCGAGCTCATGAGAGAAATGAAGCCCGAAGTCCCCTGCGCCATGCTCACCGCCTACGCTCACTCCGGATTGATCAAACAATTCCTCTCGGAGGGGGGCGCGGATTTCATGGTGAAACCCATTGGAGAAGATTTCGAAAAACGGGTGGATGCTATTCTGGATAAACCTGTCGGCTAATATCGGCAGACCTTCCTCCCGCTCAAACCTTTCCGGATCGCGGGAGAAGCATGGCCAGGCTGACGTTTCTTCCCGTCGTGCCTTCACGGCGGTAGGAAAACCACCGGTCATTGCGGCAAGAGGTGCAATCGCCGAACCGATGAATGTTCTCCCTTAGAATCCCCGCATGCAATCCATCCGCCTCGTTGGCTTTCAGCAGATCCAACATAAAACGGCCGGATGAACGGGGGGTCACGAAGCTTTCCCATTCCTGATAATTGTTCCGGAACGGCTCGATACAGAGCTCGTCCACCTCGTAACAGCACCCCCCTATCGCAGGGCCTGTGGCCATCGCCACATCCTCGGCGCGCGACCCATAAACACTCGATAACATTGATATTGTCTTCGAAACGATGCTCAATTGGGTGCCCTTCCGGCCGGCATGAACCACCCCGGCGACATGCTGTTTGGGATCGTACAAAATGACCGGAACGCAATCGGCGGTCAACACCGCAATCGGTTTTTGAGTCAGATGCGTGATCAGGGCATCCGCCTCTTCCTGTTCCACTTTTTCGGGTGATTGTTCGGGGTCATCCAGAACCCAGACACGATCGCCATGCACCTGCTTCACCAAAAAAATTTCTTGCGCGCCACTATTTAAATTTTCAAGCAACAGTTTACGATGTTGTCCGGACGAACCCGGATCGGCCTTGCGGCCCATCAATAATTCCTCGAAGATGCCTTTTGCCCGCTCGAAACTCCGCGGACTGAAGGCGTGAAGGAATTCCGGGAAATCTCCAAAACTGTCAATCGAGTAGGTTTTAAGAGCAAATTTCATAATTTTATCAAAAAAAAATGAAAAAAAATTTAGTTCGACTTAAACCATCTATCGTGCAAAGAAATGATTATAAATTTTTTAAAAAAATTTTCAATGCCTGCGATCAGCCAGTACTGGCAAGGGTTTCCCGCCGCCTCTGTTTTTTATCTCGGCAAACCCGGCAACCCGTCAAAAATGTTGCAGCCCGGCCCGGAATCGCCGAAACTCGTTTTGAATCAATATGCTCTTGACATTAAGGGTGTATAGAATAAAATATTTAAAATATTTGGGCGCTGAAACTTACCAGATATTTTTTTAACGAAAGGAGTTCTTGATGGCAACCAAGAGAAAAGCAAAACGTAAAGCACCAAAACGTAAGGCAGCAAAGAAAAAAGCTCCAAAAAGAAAAGCAAAACGCAAAGCAGCAAAAAAAGCTCCAAAAAGAAGACGTAAGGCAGCAAAGAAAAAAGCTCCAAAAAGAAAAGCAAAACGTAAAGCAGCAAAGAAGGCACCAAAACGAAAAGCAAAAAGGAGAAAAGCTAAGAAAAAATAACGGTAGATTCCTTACCGAGACTTTTTTCGGATCAAACTTTTGCTTACTGAGTAGTACAACACTTGAAATTAATGGTATCGGTTTCAGCGCCCACAATACCTCCACCCCGTAAAAAACCCGTCAGCCCGCCCCGCCCAACCTGCTTCTTCAGGAAGTGATCCGTTTCCCCTGAAATTGACAATAAATGGCTTTAAGGTAGGCCCCTTCCCTGAAGGTGACCGGATGGTCCAGGGGATGTCCCGTCTTCAGAATTTTCTGGAAGGACCGGCCGGACGCGCGGATTCCCAGGTCCACCGCCCGGTAAAATTCGTTCGCCCGCACCTGGGAGGAGCAGGAAGCCGCCAGCAGGAGTCCGCCCTCGCGGGTACACTGTGCTCCGAACCGGGCAAGACGCAGATAAGCCTGCAGAGCATTATCCTTATTTTGTTTGCGGCTGGCAAAAGCCGGGGGATCCAGAATCACCAGATCGAACTGTTCACCTCGCCGGCCCAGGGCAGCCAACTGTTCAAAAGCATCCCCTTTGATTTGGCGCAACCGGTCTTTTTGTTTGCCATCGGAGCCGAAATTCAGTTCATAGTTTTTGAGCGCGGCCGCCTGCGCCTGGGCGTTGATATCGATTTCCAGAACCGACCGGGCGCCTCCCGCCAGCGCGTAGATGGAAAATGCCCCGGAATAACTGAACACATTCAGCACCGACCGTCCTTCAGCCCACTCGCGCACCTGCTGCCGGTTTTCTCTCTGGTCGAGGAAGAATCCCGTCTTCTGGCCCGCCATCACATCCGCTTCAAACCATAAACCGTTTTCCCTGAACCGCACCGGCCCTTCCAACCCGGGACCGAACAACACCTGATTATGGTGGTAACCGCCTTCGCTGACCCGTTGGACATGGCGGCTCAATTGCAGCAGGATCCGGCCGGCCCCGGTCATTTCACACAGCAGGCCCACCAGCATTTCCAGATAAGGGAACCAGGCGGAGGTGTAGACTTTGACCACTCGGATGTCGTCGTAACGGTCCACCACCATTCCGGGAAATCCGTCGCTTTCGCCATTGACCATCCGGTAGGCGGTGGTTTCCGGTGAGACCAGGGGCTGGCGCAATGCGAGGGCCTGCGCCAGCCGCTCCCGGAAAAAACTTTCGTCAATCTCCCGGGGATTCCGGGTTTGCAGAACTCGCAACCGAATGTCGGAAAGCGGATCGAACAACCCGATCGCCAGAAAGCGGTTGGAGGAATCGTAAATCACTCCCAGATCGCCGGGCTTTCCCGAAATTTTCCGGCCGCTCAGCTGGTAATAATAGACCCAGGGAAACCCTTTGCGGATTTTGTTCTGGTGGCGTTTGGATATTTTGATTTTGATATGGCCCGGATTCAACGGCTCTCCCCCTCAACGAATGGCTATCAAATGGAAGGCAGTTTTACTTTTCTCATGCTGAGAAGGATCCGGGCCTGACGCTTTTGCACCCGGCGCTGGTGCCGCGGTTTTGACCAGGCTCTGGGGTTGGGCAGGATGGCGGCCATCCATGCCGCTTCTCTTTTGGTAATCCACCGTGCGGAATGTTTGAAATATTTTCTGGAGGCGGTTTCACAGCCATAAACGCCGTCGCCCCACTCAATCACGTTCAGATAGACTTCCAGGATGCGCTCCTTGCTCCAGAACGCTTCAATAAGAAACGTAAAATAAGCTTCCAGCCCTTTGCGAAGCCAGTTGCGTTTCTGCCATAAAAAGACGTTACGGGCCGTCTGCATGGAAATGGTGCTGGCGCCGAGTTTTCTTTTGGTTGTTAGATTTACCTCCAGGGCGTTGACCGCCGCTTCCCAATCGAAACCATTGTGGGTGAAAAACTTCTGATCTTCGGCGGAAATCACGGCGCGCACCAGGCGGGGAGAGATATTTTTCAGCTCACGCCAATCCCTGACGAACAGGGAATACTGTTTCCCGGAATCACTCTCCATCCATCGAATCCACATCAGGGGAGTGGTCGGGGGGTTGACCACGGAATACAGCCAGACCGGCAGGATGGTGGCCACCAGAAAAAACCCGGCGAACCCCAGGCCCCATTTAAACCACCACCTTTTATGGATCGGTTTTTTTATCTTGTATTTGTTTCGCCACCACATGAAATAAAGCGCACTTTCCCTGACGGAAGGATTTCCTCACCGGATTGTAACTCCCGATTATTCAAGGATCGGGCTTATCCGGCCTTGAGGAGCGAGTCGTAAAGGCGAACCGCCTCTTCAAAATCCTTCCGATATTGTTTGGCTATCGTTCGGCTGTATTTCTTATGATATTTGAAGATGAAGGGATTATAAACCGTTTTCTTTCGGTCCCGGCTCTTGATTTCGTAGTGCAGATGAGGCGCATAACTGCGGCCGGTATTGCCGGAGCGTCCTATTTTCATGCCCTGTCCCACCCGCTGGCCGGGCCGCACCCCCACCTTGCTCAAATGCAGGTACAGGGTTTTGACGCCTTTGCCGGGATGGTCGATTTCGATGCAGAACCCGTTGGTGCGGGTGTTCCAGTTGGTGCGGCTGACCCGGCCCCGGAAACTCGCGTAGACCGGTGTTCCCACCTTCGCTTTGAAATCGGTTCCCGCATGCCCGCTCAATTGTCCCTTACGCATTTCGCCGGGAAGCGCGGTGATTTCCAAATAATTGCGGATGGGTGCGCTGCGCCGATCGAGACGGGATATCATCTCCCGGCCCCGGTGGTCAAAATAGCTTCCGTAATTCATTTGAGGAGTTTTGAAAAAATTCAATTCCAGCTTCCTGCGGAGATACTTGCTGAAATATTCCATTTTCAGTATTTTCAGATCGGGTCCGGCTGGCAGGTTTTCATAGATCAACTCCACCTTGTCTCCCTTGCGGATATCCCGGTTCACGTCCAGAAACCAGGATAGCTTCCGGGCAATATGGGCGGCCAGAACCCGGCATCGATCCTCCGCCACGATGCGGCACACGGAAAAGGTCAGGGAACTCTGGACCGTCAGGCGCAGGGTCCGCACCTCTTTGCCTTCCAGATAGCCGCCCGACAGTTGAAATAGATCGGCAGACGATTGCGAAAGTTCGCCGGCAGCGGATTCCCCACCGCGGCCTTCCCTGATTTTCCGGGTGGCTTGAAACGGCACAAACGTCGGCCCTTTGCCGCCGGTAATCTCGGCGGAGAGGGAACTGATTTTGGCTTCGATCCGGCTGTTGGGAAAGTTGAAAGCGATAAAGCTGGCCAGGAAAATGATGAGCAGAACAAACAACCCCACCCCCATGTGGCTGGTGCGGCGCGGTTTCTTGTCCGGCCAGTTTTGATTGTCAAGAACGTTAGGTCGGTGCATGCGGGCTAAACGGTCATTCCTGAATCTGTGGGTTGGAATCCGCATCCGTCCCGTAACAGGGCAACGAATGCTCTATATAATATGAGTTCTCTGAGGCCAGTGGGAAATGGTGTTCAGGCCCTTCAAAAGCCTGTATATTATTGCAGAACCGGGAGGCTTTGACAAGCTGTCCTGGCCAAATAACCTTAATTTTTTCAATCACTAATGGGATACCAACCGGAAATCATCTATATCGAGGAAGGTGCGGGGAATTATGATATGACCCGCCGCATCCTGCAAAACTTCCCGGCGGTCCCGATCCGCCGCCAACCGTCCCTGCCGGCGGTGATGGATGAGCTTAAACAATCCTCGCTGGACGTGTTCGGGGCGGGCAAGCAGCGTCTTCTGCTGTCGCGGTTCAAAGGATCGTTCCTGAAAAAATGTCCCGGCATCAGCCCCGGCATGGTGTGCTGCAATTATTATGTGGTCAACCTCATCAAAAACTGCGTTTACGACTGTTCCTACTGTGTCCTGCAGGACTTTCTTGAAAACAACCCATTGCTGACCGCTTTCGTCAACCTGGAGGATCTGCTGGCGGAACTGGATGAGGTGTTCACCGCCCAACCCACCCACACCTTTCGGGTGGGCACGGGAGAATTGACCGACAGTCTCGCCCTCGATGACGTTCTCCCCTATTCGGAAACGCTGATCCCCTTTTTCAACCACCAGAAAAATGCAGTACTGGAGTTGAAAACCAAATCCGACCGCGTCGACCCCCTGCTGAAGCAAAGTGATGTCGCCAATATCATCATCTCCTGGTCGCTCAATCCACCCGCCCTCGCCGCCGAGGAAAAAGGCGCTCCCGGCGTGGAACGGCGTTTGGAAGCGGCCCGGCGGTGCGCTGACAAAGGCTACCGGATCGGGTTTCATTTCGACCCGGTCATCCTCTTCCCCGGCTGGGAAACCGCGTATGCCGATCTGATCGACCTCATGCTGCAAACCGTGCGACCGGACCAGATCGAGTGGATCAGCCTCGGCGGATTCCGCTACCGTCCCAATCTAAAGAAAGTCATCAAGGAACGCCATGCCGGCACCCGGCTGTTCACTCAGGAGCATATGGCCGGCGAGGACGGCAAATTCCGGTACCTCAGGCCGTTGCGCAAACACGCGTTTGAAACCCTGCGCCGGATGATGAAAGACCGGTCCCCGGATCTGACGGTGTATCTGTGTATGGAAACTAAAGAAATCTGGGAAGGGGTGACGGGAAAAATGCCGCGCAGTGACAAAAAACTGGACCAGTTTTTCGACTTATAGCCGCATCGGCATCACGATACTCTTATAATCCTTGTCCTCGCTAAGGGTCATCAGGCAGGAATGATTCTGGTCCTTGAGGTTGAGGATCACCTCGTCCGCATCGATCACATTCAGCACGTCGAGCACGTATTTGGCGTTGAGCCCGATGCGAATATCGTCCCCTTTGTAGGAAATCTCCATCTCTTCCTGGGCGCCGCCCAACTCGGTATGGTCGGACACCAGCGTCAGCGACCCCTCGCTAATCTCAAAGCGGACCATTTTGGATTTTTCGTCCGCCAACAGAGCCACCCGCGTCAACGCCTGGGTCAACGCTTGCGTATTGACCGGGACTTTCACATTATTGTCCGTCGGAATGACCTGCTGGTAATTGGGAAATTTACCGTCGATCTTGCGCGAAACGATCACCTCGCGGTCATGAATGAAAGCCAGTTGATTGTCTTTCACCGAAAACGCGTAGGTGGCGCCTTCATCGTTTTCCATCAGCTTCAACAGTTCGGTCAGCACCTTCTTGGGCAAAAGAAAGCTGGATTCGCCGCCCTTGCCATTGGACTTTAACAGCGGACGCCGGATGTACGACAGGCGATGCCCGTCCGTACCCACCAGATTGACGTGATCCTTGTCCTGCTCCAGCAACAGGCCGTTCAGGGCCTGCCGGCTTTCGTCGGGAGAAATGGCGAAATAGGTTTTGCGGATCATTTCCTTCAGCTTGGGGCCGCTGAATTCCATGAGCGCCGTCTCGCTGTATTCCGGCAGTTTGGGGAAATCCCCCGCCGGTAACCCCGGAAGCCGGAATTTGGATTTACCGCATTTCAGGGTCACCCAATCGTTTTCATCGCAGGCCAGATGGACTTCCAGATCGGGCAGCGCCCGCAGAATATCGAACAGCTTGCGGGCATTAACAGTGATGGAGCCCTTGGAAACCACCTTGGCGGGGTAAAACCCTTTGATCCCGATCTCCAGATCGGTCGCCTGCATGACAATGCCGTCTTTTTCGGTAGTGATCAGGACATGTGCGAGGATGGGCATGGCCCCTTTGCTTTCGACGACCCCCTGCACCTTGTGGATGCCGTTCAGAAAGTCGTCTCTGCTGATCTTGATTTCCATGTTTCTCTCCGCGAAAGGTGGGCCGG
>CBDVDB010000031.1:0-15007 GCA_965372625.1 uncultured Nitrospinaceae bacterium | reverse complement strand
GTCAACGGCATCCGCGCCGTGGTGAAAAAGGGATTTTTCGAGTGGCTGGAGAAGGCGTCACCCGATGTGCTGTGCCTGCAGGAGGTCAAGGCCCGGCCCGATCAGGTGCCGCCGGAAGTCGCTGAACCCCATGGTTATCACGCCATGTGGAATCCCGCCCAGCGCAAAGGCTACAGTGGGGTGGTCACGTTTACCAAAAAGAAACCCAAAGCCGTTCATCTGGGAATGGGGATCGAAAAGTTTGATGTGGAAGGCCGCTGCATCCGGCTCGAGTTTCCCGAATTCGATTTGCTCAATATTTATTTTCCCAACGGCACCAGTGGCGAGGAGCGTCTGCAATACAAACTCGATTATTACGATGCGTTTCTCGAACACTGTGAAGCGTTGCGGGCTGGAGGGAAAGAACTGGTCATCTGCGGGGACGTCAATACCGCCCACAAGCCCATCGATTTAACAAATCCCAAGCCGAACGAGAAGAATTCGGGATTTCTGCCCATCGAGCGCGAATGGATGGACAAGTTTGTTGCCCACGGATATATCGACACGTTCCGCGAAACTAACAAGGAGCCCGATCAGTACTCCTGGTGGACGTATCGCGCCAATGCGCGCGAGCGCAATATCGGGTGGCGGCTGGACTACTTTTTCGTCACCGAAGGTCTCATAAAACGCGTTAAAAATGCGTTCATTACGCCGGAGGTGATGGGCTCCGACCACTGCCCGGTGGGTCTCGATATTACGGGATAGGGGTTTTTCCCCGCGCTGTGGTATTCTTGATCCTCTTCAATGTAACCCTCATCTCGCGGGGCGCCCCCTGCGAGTTACGATATCCGGAAAGGAACGCGCATGAGTTTTGAAACTCACCAGACCCGTCACGGTTTTAAATGTATCTATCACGAAAACATCGCGGAGATCAACACCCTCGCACTCCTGTTCGAGCATGAAAAAACCGGCGCCCAACTCATGGTGATGGAAAATGACGACGACAACAAGGTGTTCAGCGTCACCTTCCGCACCCCTCCCGCCAACGACCGGGGCGTCGCCCACATTCTGGAACACAGCGTGCTGTGCGGATCCCGGAAATACCCCGTCAAGGAGCCGTTCGTGGAACTCATGAAAGGCAGCCTGCAGACGTTCCTCAATGCCATGACGTTTCCCGATAAAACCATGTACCCGGTGGCCAGCCGCAACCGGAAGGATTTGTTCAACCTGATGAACGTCTATCTCGACGCCGTGTTTCATCCGCGGATCACCCGGGAAACATTCATGCAGGAGGGTTGGCATTACGAGCTGGAAGAGGCGGATGGCCCGGTCACTTACAAGGGCGTGGTGTTCAATGAGATGAAGGGCGTGTTCTCCAGTCCCGAAAGCGTGCTCGACCGTTACCTGGCGCATTCGCTGTTTCCGAAAACCACTTACGGTTATGAATCCGGGGGCGATCCGGCGGCCATTCCCGAATTGACGTATGAGGAGTTCACGGATTTTCACCGGCGCTACTACCATCCGTCCAACAGCCGGCTCTTTTTGTACGGCGATGGCGACACCGCGGACTACCTCAAGTTTCTGGATGAGGAATACCTGAACGAGTTCGACCGCATGGCGGTGGATTCCCAGGTGGGGCTCCAGCGGCGGTTCAGCAAACCCAAGTGGAAAGAATATCCTTACCCGGTTTCCAGGGACGAATCGCTGGAGAAAAAAACCTTCGTGGTCGCCGGTCTCAAGCTCGACAAGTCCACCGATTACGAGCACTGTCTGTTCATGGAAATCCTGAGCCATATTCTGCTGGGCACCTCCGGTTCGCCCTTGCGCAAGGCGCTGTTGGAATCCAATTTGGGGTCCGAGGTCATCGGCGGCGGGTTTGACGACAACCGCATTGAGACCCTGTTCGCCGTGGGCATGAAAGGCGCGGAAAAAGAAGATGCCGAGAAGATCGTCGATCTGATTTTCAATACGTTGGCAACGTTGGCGGAGAAGGGGATCGATGAAAATCAGGTCCTGGCCTCGGTCAATACGATCGACTTCAAACTGCGCGAGGCGAATTTCGGCGGGTTCCCGAAGGGCATTGTGTACAACATTCAGGCGCTGGGTTCCTGGCTGTACGACGCCGACCCGCTGAGCCATCTCAAATACGGCCGGTTGATGAAAAAAATCAAGCGTAAATCGCGGGAGGGGTATTTCGAAAAACTCATCCGCAAGTATTTACTGAACAACAAGCACCGCAGTGTGGTGGTGCTGGTTCCGAAACCGGGATTGGCGGAAAAGCAGGAAGCCAAAGTACGTAAGCAACTGCGGCAGATGAAAACTTCCCTGGCCGGAGCTGAAATTGAAAAACTGGTGAACACCACTCAAACACTCCAGCAACGGCAGGTGGAGCCGGATTCGCCGGAATCCCTGGCCACCCTGCCACGGCTGACTCTGGCAGACGTCAATAAAGAAGCGCCGCAATACCCATGCGAGGTCAAAAAAGATAAAGCGCCGAAAACTCTGTTTCACGATCTGTTCACCAACAAGATTGCCTACACCCAGATGTGTTTTACGATGGATAAGGTGCCGCAGGAACACATTCAATACCTGCCCCTGTTGGGACGACTGGTTATGGGAATGGGAACGAACAAACGCGACTACGTCGAAATGAGCCAGCAGATCGGTATCCGCACCGGCGGAATTTCCTCGTCCGATTTTTCCGCCGTTCCATTGCAGGACCGCAATCAGATTATTTCCTATCTCAACTTCAACGGCACCGCGCTGGTAGAGAAGGTCGACGATTTATTCGACCTGTACGAGGAGCTGTTCGGCGAGCGCAATTTCGATAACCACAAACGTCTGGTGGAAATCATCCGGAGCGCCAAGGCCAACATGGAAGCTTCCATTGTGCCGAACGGCAACCATTATGTCCTGTCGCGGTTACAATCCTATCACTCCCGCCTCGGCAAGTATGACGAGTGGCTGGAGGGCATCACCTATTTTCGTTTTCTCGAGGAATTACTGGAACGGGTGGAAAGCAATCCTCAGGAAGTGGCTGACCGTTTCCGCGAAGTAGCGGAGTTTGTATTTACCCGGGACAACCTGCTGACCAACATCACCTGCACGGCCAAGGATTATAAAAAGGTGGAAAAACGCCTGGGCGGAATGGCGGACCTGTTACCTGAGAAGTTCCACCCCATCGCCGAGCTCAAATTTGGGCCGGTGGATTCCAACGAAGCCTTTCTGACGGCCAGCACCGTTCAATACGTCGGCAAGGCCACCAATCTTTATGATCTCGGGTTTGAGATTTCCGGGAAGTTCGACGTCCTCAAGGCTCTGTTGCGCACGGGGTATCTCTGGGACCGCGTGCGCGTGCAGGGAGGTGCGTATGGCAGTTCGTTGAGTTTTGATCTGTATACGGGTGATCTCGCGATGGTGTCCTACCGCGATCCCAATCTGGTGGAAACCCTGCAGGTGTATGACGGCATCCCCGAATTCCTGAACCAGCTGGACATCACGGCGGAGGAGTTCGAGAAGATCGTGATCGGTTGCGCCGGCAAGCTCGACCCTCCCCTGACCCCGGACCGCAAGGGTTCCCTCGCTAAAATCGAATATCTGATGGGCCTGACCCACGAATTCAAGCAACGCCGTCTGGAAGAATTGCTGGCCACGCGGCTGGAGGATGTCCGCGATTACGCCGGGTTGTTTGAAACCTTTCGCGACCAGGGAACGGTGTGCGCGCTGGGCAACGAGGGCAAGATCAAAAAAGCCTCATCCCACTTTAAGAACCTGATCAAGGTGTTCCATTAGCTCTTTCCGGCAAGAGCCGCCCGCCCTTTTCCCCCGCCAAGAAATACTGGAATATCCGGCCGGTAATTGGTAAACTGATGTTAATCTAATCCATCTGAATCGGTTGTCCAATTTTTAAGGGCGGTTTTTAATAAAAATCCAATGGCTCCCGAAAAAATTAAAAAAAAGATATGGCATTATTTCTGGCGGACCCTGCTTCTGGCTGTGGGGTTGTCCCTGTTGTGGGAGTTCGTGATGGAAGGATTGATTAAACCCATCGCCCTGTCTTTTTTTTCCTCGCCACAAAGTGACACTCCCTGGTTTGATTCCCTGGTACACGTCGGCATCGTTATCGGAGCGATGCTCATCAACATTCCCTCATTAATGGGAGGGGTTCAGGCGACCGGCAGGAAAACGGTTAGCGACCTGGGTATGACCGAACGAAGATATAAATCCATCGTCGATTCCACCAATGATCTGATTTTTCAGTTGGATGGCCATGGGGTCGTGGTCTTCGCCAATCCGGCGATGCGGTTGCTGGGATACGAAGACGGAGAGATGATCGGGCAATTCGTCGGCGATTTTCTGTATATGGACAACAAGGATGAAGTGCTCCCTCAGATTATGACCAAACGGGTCGGCCACCGGGCGACCTATTCCCTCCCGGTTCAATTGCGGACCAGTCCCGAATGCGTTATATCCAGCGAAATTCCCGCCATGGCGTTTGTCATGGATGCCTGCGGTTTGTGGGAGGAATCCGACGAACAAGTGCAGACACGCGGCGCGGCAAAAAACTTTATTGGAACGCTATGCATCGCCCGCCCCGTGATCACACCGGAAAGCCTGGAACCTCAGCAAGAATCCAAAGCCGTATAAAATTCTCCAAAACGATTTCACCGTTTTGCTATAAAGACGCCGCCCGTTGAAACGCTTTTTTCATGTCCGGCAGTTGCCCGAGGTCCGGCACGATTTCCAGATGCCGGATCACGCCTTCCTTGTCCAGGACCACCACCGCGCGCGCCAGCAAACGGTTTTCCTGAATCATCAATCCCGTGGCGGCGCCGAATCCGCCGTCCCGGTAATCCGACAGGAACAGTATGTTGTGGATCTTCGCTTCGGCGGCGAACCGCTTTTGCGCAAACGGCAGGTCGCGGCTGATGGTGACGAGGCGAACTGTTTTATCCAGCCCGCCGTTTTCTTCACTTAAAATGTGCGTCTGCTTTTCGCACACTTTGGTATCAATGGATGGCACGATACTGATAATCGTCACCTTGCCCTTGAAGGTTTGCAGATCGGTCATGGCCAACCCGCTGTCGGGAAGCGTTACCGCGGGAAACGGTTTTCCTTCCTGTAACGGGGTGCCCGTCAGGGTCAACGGCTTGCCGTGAAGGGTGACCTGCACCTTTCCGCCGGAATAAACAGAGCCGGAAAATATTAATAGTATTCCCAGATTTATGAATACAATCGAAATCATTCGTTTCATGATTATGTCCTCACAAGTGTCTAGTTTTAGATTTTAAAATTCCACCACAGTCACCCCGTCGCCGCCTTCGTGCCGCTCGCCGGGATGGTGGTTTTTGCCGATGCCGGAAGCGTCGAGGGACTCCCGCACCATCTGCTTCAGCTTACCCATGCCGTGGCCGTGGATGATAATGACGCGTTGCAGTTGGTTGACGATGGCGCGGCTGAGAAACACCTCCATCTCTTCCTTCGCTTCGTCGACGGTTTTGCCCCGCAAGTCGCAGGTGGTTTGGGAAGAAGTCTGCGCTTCCACCTGGATTCGGATTTTTAGATCCTTTTCAGGAGTCTGCAGTTGAGGCGCAGGTTGAAGGCTTCCTTTCAGAGCTTGGATATCCACCGTGGTCTCAAGATTCCCCAATTGAATACGCACCTTGGTTTTTCCCTGGGGATCTTCCAACAGGGTGCCGAGCGCGTTATAGTTTGCCACCCGCACCCGGTCCCCGGTTTTGAGCTGATCCGCCGGTACTTCCCACCCGGCTTCCTGGGAGGATAGGGCGGACAGCGGGACCTGTCCCAGTTGGTGAATCTTTTTCTCCGCCTTGCGTAATTGGGGAACGTCGCGGGTTTCGCGCAGGCTGTCCATCAGCTTCCTGATTTCCCGCTTGGCGTCTCGGACGAAGGTCTGCACTTTTTTAGCCTTGGTCTTGATAAAGTCCCGTTCCTCTTCCTTCAGATTTTCGGTAACGATTTTCTGTTCTGCCAGCAGACGGTGGGTTTCCTCGGTTTTTTGCTGAAGCGCATCCTGTTCCTGGACCATTTCCAGTTTTTGCCGGTTCAGCGATTGCAGGAGCTGTTCGGCGCGGCGGTCTTTTTGCCCGTAGATGGCGCGGGCGCGATTCAGGGTGGCGGCGTCGAGCCCGAGCCGTTCCGCCGTTTCCAGCGCCGCGCTGTTTCCCGGCACCCCGAAGATCAGGCGATAGGTGGGCCGGTGGGTCTTATCGTCGAATTCGGTGCAGGCGTTCAGGAATCCCTCTTCGGTTTGCGCCAGGGTTTTCAGCGCCAGGTAATGCGTGGAGACCAGGACCATCAGTCCGCGCTGTTTCATTTCGATCAGGATCGATTCCGCCAGCGCGGCGCCTTCCTGCGGATCGGTGGCGATACCCAACTCGTCCAGCAGGACCAGCGCGCCTGCGGAAGCGTTGTTCAGCATATGAATGATTTTTTCGAGATGCGCGGAGAAGGTGGACAGTTGCAGTTGAATGCTCTGTTCGTCGCCGATGTCGGCGTACACTTCGGGGAAAAACCTCATCTCCGAATTGTCGGCGACCGGCAGGAGCAATCCGGCGCGCGCCATCAGCGACATCAGTCCCACCGTTTTCAACGTCACCGTTTTGCCGCCGGTATTGGGACCGGAGATGATGATGACCCGTGTGGATGCGTCCCACTGAATGTCGTTGGGGATCACCTCCTGTCCGTTCAACACCAGTTCGGGATTGCGGGCGCGGCGAAGATTCACCAGGCCGTCGTCTCTCAACAGAAAGCGGCGCGCCTCCATTTTCTCCGCCAGCCGGGCCCGGGCATGGATGGTATCCAACACCGTCAACTGATCCTGATTGTTTTGCAGGGCCTCCCGGTGTTCCAGCAGTCCGCGCGCCAGTTCCTGCAGGATTTTAATTTTTTCCTGTTCGATTTTCATCTGCGCGATCTTGACCTTGTTGTTGAGCGGAATAATAGCGGTCGGTTCCACGAACAGGGTTTGACCGCTGCCGGAACTGTCGTGCACGATGCCCTCCAGTTTGGATTTGGCTGCCGCCTTGACCGGCAGGACCAGCCGGCCTTCGCGTTCGGTGAAGTAGTTGTCCTGAAGCGCCTCTTTGGATCCGGTTTGCGCCATGATTTTCTGGAGAGATTTTTCCAGACTCTGCCGGGCTTGCCCGGCATCGCGCAAAGCCTGCCTGAGTTCCGGGGAGGCGTTCTCCCTGATTTCCCCGTCGGCATCCACGCACCGCTCGATTTCTTTCAACAGATCCGGCGCCGGGTTCAGGTTCCCGGTGAGGTGTTTAAGAAGCGGCGCGTTGTCCATCTTTTTAAAATGTTTTTTCAGATCGCGGGCCAGCCGCAACTGTTGCGCGGCTTGCAAGCAGGATGCCGGTTCGACCAGCAGACTTTCCGCCACCTGCTGGAGAATCGGATTGATATCCTCAAAGGGCCGGAGAGGGACCGGCTCCACCTCCGCCAGTGCGGAAACCATTTCCGTGGTTTCCTCCAGCAGACGTAGGGCCGATTCAAAATCGGATTCGGGACGGAGGGCGGCGCAGAGTTCGCGCGTTACCGGTGAATAGGTCAAGGCGGCCAGCGCCTGTTGAACAGCGGGCCATCCCATGCGCGCCATGCTTTTTTGCTGTAGTTGCTGCTGGGAAGGGGGGTCGGAGCGGTTCATGGTTTCAGGGCGAATTGGGAACCCTCTTCCAGTACCACGGTGATTTTGGCGTCGTACAGTTGTTCCGGGTCCCGGCGGTGTTTGAATTCCCGGAGCAGAAGAGCCGGGTCTTTTTTGACTTTGCCGTGGAATTTGACCAGCTTCTGGCCGGTGATAAACTTGCCTTTCAACTCTTTCATCTCCTGAAACGTCACCATCACCGGCTGATCAAAATCCACCCGGCCGGCATCCAGATAAAGTTCAATTTCCAGAAGATTTTTTCCCTTGATCTCGAACAGATTGGGTTCCTTGTGAACCGCGATCAATGTGGCGGCTTTGCCGTCCTGGATGTTCATCGATTCCGGCAGGGGACCGGGAATCTGCAGGGCGGCCATTTTGAGTCCGCGGGCCACACGCGCCCATTGGATGCGGTCCAGGTGGTTGCCTTCCCGGACCATGTTTATCATCGTGGAATACGGTTCGCGCCGTTGCTCCTTCAGCCATTCCACCAATGCAGGCACCTCGGATTCGGGCAGAAAATGCCCGCCATGAGCCGAGCCTTGCTCGGTGTGCTCGCGGTAAACCAGCGGATATTTCAAATCGGTCAGGATTTTATGAATACGGCGGCTGGCCTGGATGGGGAAAATGGGATCATGCTGTCCCTGGATACTGTAAACCGGAGTGTTGGTGAGGTTGATCAAAAAATGCAGATAATGCGATTCGGAAATCGCCCCGGCGATCGGTATGATTCCCGCAAAATAATCGGGGTAAAACATTCCTATCATGTAGGTTCCCAGCGCGCCGTTGGAAAGACCCGCCAGAAAAATGCGGTTAGGATCGACCGGACTGCGCATTTTGGTTTCGCGGATCAGTTGCAGGACCCACTCCTCCGCCGACAGGGTCCACCATGCGCCGATGGGGTAGGACGGGCAGAGAATGATGAATTCATCGTTCAGGCGACCCTGCCAGCGTTGGAGAGTCGAATCGCCGCGGCCGCCCATGCCGTGGAGGATGACGATCAAGGGTAACGGTTGTCCCGCTTGCGCAGAATCGGGGACATAGAGTGAATAGGTTAATGCCTTACCCAGGTGCTTGACCGGTACGCGCAGGAACAGACCGGACGGTCCTCCGCCGTTCCCGGGGGCGGTTCGCAGGAGGGTTTTGATCGTGTCATGGGAAACTCCGGTTTCCTTCAGCCGTTGCAGGATGGCGGTTTCCTCAGCCGGATCTTCAGTGGACAAAAACCGTTCAATTTCCGGTCCGGGATCGTAGGCGGTTTGGGCCTTTTTCGCAGGCGGGGCCACCGAGCAGGCGGTGCCGAGTAAAAGTATTAAAAAAGCGGCAATAAAATTTCGCATGGCTCAATCATTACACGAATTTCCAAGCAAGTAAAGACGGTCGAATCCGGGAAAGAAAAAAGCAATTGAATTTATACCCAGCGAGAGTGTAGTATCAGTTAAGTCACGGTTCACGCCGCCAGCGTCTTCCGAACAACCCTCCTGAAAGAGAGTCATCCCATGCCTGGTTTAAAAAAGCAAGCCGTCAATCCCGGAACGATTACCCTGGGAGTTCCCGATTCGTTCGCCGGAGAGGTGTTCAAGAATGTTTTCCGGTGCCGCAAAAAAGGCCACGAGTATTTAGGGCAGGTGAGTGTGGATTCCGCCGTCCAACAGGTGAAGTGGGAGGTGTTCAACGAAGGGTACTACGATTTATTTTCGTGCGAGATGGCGGATGTGCGGGAGTCTCTTCAAAACCGGCTGTTGGGTCAGGTGGCGCAGTTGCAGTCCCTGCCGGAGGCGCACCGCAAACTTATCCGCGGTTTTCTCAAGGAATGCCGGGCCCGGTCCCGCCAGGCGGAACTGGAATTCGCGGAAGCGCCGCCCATCGACGAACGTGATCTGCAGGCGATTTTCGACCGTTTGAATGAAGAATATTTCAAAAGCAGTGTGGAGGCCCGGGTGGAATGGGGAAAAAATATAAAAGTTCCCAACCGCCGGTCCTTCAGCTTTGGTTCCTATGATGCCAAAAATAAATTGATTCGTATTCACCCCCGGTTAAAGCAGGACTTTGTTCCGGTGAGTGTGCTGGAGCTGACGGTGTACCATGAGATGTGCCACCAGGCGGCGCCGCCGGTCCGGCGTAATGGCCAGTGGCAGATGCATCACAAGGATTTCAAAAGCAGGGAAAAAGAATATCGCAATTACCGGGAAGCCATGCAGTGGGAGAAAAAGCACTGGATCAAATTGATGGCTCCGTCTTCCCCCGAATAACTTCTTTGTTTTCCGGTTTTTTATTCAAGGGCAGCGAAACTTCCACCATGGTCCCCTGACCTACCTTGGATTCAATATGTAAATGCCCGCCGTAACTTTCGACCAGCCGGTGAACGATATTTAAACCCAGCCCGGTCCCTTTGCCGGGTTCCCGGGTGGTAAAGAAGGGGTCGAAAACTTTTGAGAGGTGTTCTTGGGGTATGCCGGGCCCGGTATCACGAATTTGAACCACAATAGTTCCATTACTCTCCTTAGAAGTAATGACCAGTTTGCCCTTACCATCCATCGCCTGAACGGAATTATGGATGATATTGAGGAACACCTGCTGGATTTCTTCCGGTTTGGCGAAAATGGGGGGAATGTTTCCATAGTTTTTTACCAGATTGATACTATCTGAGTAAGAAGCCAGCCGGGCCATTTCGTTGGCTGCATCGAGACGTTCGTTGATGTCAACTTCTCTCACCACATCCTGTTCATTGCTCCGGACATAACCTGACAGGTTAAGAATAATGGCGGACATGTGTTTGGACCGGTCCAGCACCTTGCGCGCAAAATTCTGGATCTTGGATAGATTCTTTTCCTCAAGAATAGCTTCTGTATAGGCCATGACGGAATACAGAGGGTTATTGATTTCATGTGCAATGCCAGCGGCCAAAGTACCCAGCCCGGCGAGTTTGTCCGTCTGAGTCAGTTGGTCGAGAAGCGCTTTTTCATCCGTAATGTCTTGCATGATTAGGCCGGTCCGCCGACCCTGTTTTTCTTCCAGGATGACGTTAAAGAACTGATAGGCAAAAGTTTTCCCGCCCAGGGTTACCGTTGAAGCCTGATCCCGGAGAGATTCCAGGCTGGAAGGATTTAAGGGATCCCTCGCCTTATAAGAAGGGGCGGCCAGGGTTGTCTTGGGATGAGCGGATTCCCCCCCCGGTTTGTACGCCGCCAACTCCTTCCCTACCAAGCTCCACGAGTTCGAAAACTCAAGAGATATTTCAGCCAATTTGCGTCCCATGAAATTGGCAGGATCAGAGGAATCGATCAGATTTTCAAATGCCGCGTTGGCATATTCTATTTTCATTTCGGAATCGAAAATAAGAATGACTTCCGGGACGCTCATTAAAATACCTTCCGTGTATTTTTTAAGGAAGAGTACTTCCTGGGTCCTGGCCGCCACCTGCTCTTCCAGTCCTGAAAAAGTATGTTTGAGCAGATGGCTCATCGTGTTGATTTCATCGGCGAGAGATTCAATTTCATCGCCGGTTTTGATAGACAACGGTTCGACCGTTTCCCCCCGGCCGATGGATTTGGCGGTACTTTGCAGTTGACGAATGGGGCGGACAATTTTGTTGGCCGCCAGGGAACCCATGACAACGATCAGCAGAATAGAAAAACCTCCGGCGCCCGCAATCCAGTACAGGAGGTTTTGGGTGGGAGCAAACAATTCGTCCGAGGATTGCCAGGCGAACGTGTACCATCGTTGATTACTGGAATTCAACGTGATTTGACTGGTTTTTTCGAGAGGCGAGTAGCCGATGATGGACATGTCCTTACTGCCATGCCCATCCCCCTCGGTTTTAACCCAGGCCGCCGTGGGTCCCGTCACCGCCTGGACCAATTTGGAATCGGTCAGTTTGTGCCCCGTAGGAAGAATGGGGCAGGATAATACGGTGCCGTCGGAACTGATCAGCATGATATGACCTGTTTGGCCAAAAGTTATATGATCCAGAAAGCGGGCAAAAAAATTCTTGGCGGAATAAATGCGGTGCAATACTCCCAATACTTTGCCTTCGCGGTTTTTAATGGGCACCGCGATCTCGAATTGGTACTGTTCCGTCCGGGTATCCTGGGTCAGCGGACCGATAAAAGTCTCCAGTTTTCCGCTCATGATTTTTTTCCAGGAAGGAAGAGAGGTGTTCATGAATTGGGGATGAAAATTGATACTGGAAACAAGTATTCCTTTGGCATTGGTGATGAATAAGCCTGATGTATTCTCCGCAGCATACTGGTCTCTCTTCAAAAAATCCCTCAGCACATGGCTGACCCTGTTGGTGGTGGGTGAATCGGGTTGGGGTTTGCGGTCCCTCCACGCCTGAGACTGTTCTCGTATACCCATGCCGGTTTCCGGGGAAAGAACAGGTCCGGGAAATACGCTAGGTTCGTCGACCGAAAGAAACAGCGTCGGATGGGAGGTCAGATGGGTAATCTTGTGAATTTCTTCCTTAAGAAGAAGGTCGACTTTGGTGGAAGTTTCGAAGGCCAGAGCTTGGAAGCTGGAACCGATGACCTGCCGCAGCGATTTGTTACCCTGATGATACGAAAGTATCATCGCCAGAATCAGGGGAATCGTCCCGACCGCAATCACTATGGAGATTAATTTATTCTTTAATCCCATGCGCATAAACAAAGATCGAGGATCGCTGGATTTCGGCTTGTTGGGCATTGGAGTATGGCCGTGTGGTGAAAGGGGAATACGAACCCTGATTTTTTTTTAAATATAGGGTCATTTTTACCATATTTCATTTAAATTTGCCAAATAGGATAAATTTTTTAAAGGGTTAGCTGATTTGCCGGGGCTGCTCCGTGGGGTAGGGGGAGGGGTGAAATTCAGTTGATTTTGCCCAATAAGCTAAATTTTTTAAAGAGTTAGCTGATTTGTGGGGGCTACCCATTCAGAGGGGTAACAATCAGCGCCTCTCTCAGGGTTGTTTTATCGCATGGAAAAACATATTCTTTACAGGCATTTGTTCAGTGGGCTGGAATTATAGGTGGAATCAAAAGGATTATATAAAGATGGCGCCACTCCCCCAAAGTTGATTTCTTATATCGGTGTTTTGTTATGAAAATGATCAAATGTTATTTGCGGTACGAAAAATTGGATGAGGTCAGGGAAAAGCTGTTTGCCCTGGGGGTTCCCGGTATGTCGGTAGCCGAGGTCAAGGGCATCGGAAAACCCCTGAGCCAGTTGCACTCCGATCCCGATCCCCAGAAAAGCAAGGTTCCCCAGTTTCGTCCCCGGATTGAGATTTCCATTGTCCTGAGCGACGACAGTGTGGATGAGGTGGTGGAGGCTTTGGCGGCCACCCTGCGTACCGGCAATTTAGGCGACGGTAAGATATTCATCCAACCGGTGGAGGAAGCCCTCCGGGTGCGCACCGGGGAAAAGGGAACACAGGCTTTATATTGATTGGGATTCTGGCATGAGGGCTGTCGTTATTAATCGCGGGCGCTTTTCGATTCCGCCGACCGGTTCATGGCCATGTCCCTGATTGCCGATAACCTGGCCGCCGTTAAACAGCGCATGGCCCAGGCCGCCCGCAAATCGGGACGCGATCCGGATGAGGTGCGCCTGGTGGCGGTGACCAAAACTGTTCCGCTCGAAAAAATTATCGAAGCCGGAAAAGTGGGCGGGTGCGTGTTCGGGGAAAACAAGGTTCAGGACGCCCGGGATAAAATCTCAGCCGTGGAGACCGATCAGTACCGTTGGCATTTCATTGGGCATTTGCAGAGGAATAAAGTAAAGTACATTCCCGGTCTGTTCGAGTTGATTCATTCGGTCGATCATTCCGATCTGGCCGGGGAAATCCACCGGCACAGCATGAAGCGCGGGGTGGTCACCCCGGTGCTGATCCAGGTCAACGTTTCGGGGGAAGCCAGCAAATCTGGAGTCGCTCCCGGCGATCTGGAGGAATTGCTGGAGGCGGTGGCGCCGCTGAAAGGAATTTCGGTCCGGGGGTTGATGACGATCCCGCCGTTCGATCCGGACCCTGAACCATCGCGGAAACATTTTGCCGCCCTGAGGCAGCTGCGGGACCGGATGCTGAAGTTGAATATAGAAAATATTTCGCTGAGGGAATTGTCGATGGGCATGTCCAACGATTTTGAAGTGGCCATCGAAGAAGGCGCCACCTGGGTGCGGGTGGGCACCGCCATCTTCGGCGAGCGGGACGCGACTTGATTAAGAACAGGAACAGGGAGATGCGGTTGTGCTGAAAAGTAAAAAGATAGGATTCATTGGAGGCGGCAACATGGCCGAGGCCATGATCAAGGGACTCTTGTCCGCCGCATTCATCGAAGCTAAAAACCTGCTGGTGTCCGACGTCTCCGCCGAACGGCTGGAGTGGCTGCATAAGGAATATCATGTCAAAACCACCAGCGACAACGGCGAACTGGCCAAAAAATGCGATATCCTCCTGCTGGCGGTCAAACCGCAGGCTATCAAAGAAGTGTTGGAGGGGATCGCCGATAGTGTCGACGATAAAAAACTGGTGATCTCCATCGCCGCGGGTGTTTCCATTAAAACCATCGCCAGCCTGTTGAGTCCGGACGGCAAGAAAAAACTGGGAGTGGTGCGTACCATGCCCAATACCCCGGCCCTGGTTTTGGAAGGGGTGACCGCGCTGGCGGCCAGTCACAAAGTTTCCGCCTCCGATCTTAAAATCGCGCACCGGATTTTTGAGGCCGTCGGAAAAACGGTCGACGTGAGTGAGGCGAATTTGGACGCGGTAACGGGTTTGAGCGGCAGTGGGCCGGCCTACATTTTCATGATCATCGAAGCCTTGTCCGACGCCGGGGTGAAGATGGGCCTGTCGCGCGACGTATCGAACATCCTCACCCTGCAAACCGTGCTGGGATCCGCCAAACTCGCAATGGAAAGCGGCAAACATCCCGGCGAGTTGAAGGATCAGGTCACCTCTCCCGGCGGCACCACCATATCCGGCCTGCATACCCTGGAAAAAGGCGGACTCCGCACCACGCTCATCAATGCCGTCGAGGAAGCCACCAAGCGGTCGCAGTGGCTCGGCCAAAACGCGGAAAACAATCGCCCACCCAAAAAAAAGAAATAGCCGCCCGGCCCGGTAATTCGTAAGGGCGGGGATGGGGCCATGTTTTTCAGGACAAAACAGGCATAAACCATTGAAAAATATGGACAACGGGCGATCCCGGACCCATATTTATTATAGGAGAAGACAATTGGGTCGGCTCCTGTTATAGCCGATAGGTAATAGGTTTAAATCGAAGTAAGTAAGTGCCATCGGCTATAGGCCAACGGGGGTTGCCTTCGAAAGAAGCGGTAGCAGAGGGGAGACAACCCCCCGAGATCTTTTTTCCGCAA
>CBDVDB010000030.1:0-15068 GCA_965372625.1 uncultured Nitrospinaceae bacterium | reverse complement strand
TTTCCTCTCGGTTTCAAAGAAGCCCGATCCATCATTATCCGCATCCGCGATGGCCACAAAATCGCCTGCCGTCGTCCCTGGCCGGGAAAACCGTTGAATATTTTAGGGCAGGGGAAACTCGGCCATTTCAATAAAATCAATGATTTATTTTTCGTTGGTCCTTTTTTGCGCATTTGAATCAAAATACAGTCAAAAATCCGCAATAACCCGACCTGTTTGGGTATTTAGAATCAATTATTATTGCCATAATTTCTACTTTTATGATAGAAACTAATTGTACCAAAAGGCTTAAATCCAAGATTTTCGATAAGCTATAAAAATGCCTATAAATTAACTTGGGATTGATAAGAGGTCCCAATATGGAAAATGTAGCAATCGAACAAGAAATTTCTCCTATCAACCCCCTTCCCACAGGTCCGTTGGAAAAGGTTTATGTCATCTGGCTGGCGGGCATGAGTTGCGATGGCTGTTCCATATCCCTCTTGGGAGCCACCACACCCCCTTTGGAACGGTTGATGGCGGGAACCGTTCCTGGAGTTCCCAAACTCGTTGTCAGTCATACCGCTCTTTCCCTTGAGTCTGGCCATGAATACCTGGAGACTTTTTTCAAGGCCGAGCGTGGAGAACTGGACGCGCCTTATGTGGTGGTGCTGGAAGGTTCTGTTCCTGATGAAAATCTAAACAAAGACAACGGCGGGTATTTTGTCGCCGTTGGACAAGAAAATGGCCGACAGGTTCCTACCGCCGAATGGTTGACGCGTCTGGTTCCCACAGCCGCGGCAGTGATCTCGGTCGGCACCTGCGCCACTTGGGGAGGCATCCCGGCGGCCTACGGAAATGTCACGGGTTCAATGGGTCTGATGGATTATTTAGGAAAAGATTTTCGTAGCGCGTTCGGGCTCCCGGTGATCAACATCCCTGGTTGCCCACCCATAGGAGATAACATCACCGAAACGATTTCCGCTATTCTATTATTTTTGCAAGGCTTGATTCCCTTGCCCGAATTTGACGAACTGGGAAGGCCCGCTTGGCTATTTGGGGATTCGCCCTATGGCGATACCGTCCACACTGGATGTCCTCGTGCCGGGCATTATGAAGAAGGCAATTTTGCCAGTGAGCCCGATCAGCATGAATGTTTGGTGAAGGTGGGTTGTTGGGGACCGGTGGTCCAATGCAATATGGGTTCCAAGGGAGCCATTAATGGAATTGGAGGATGTATGCAGATGGGCGGGGTTTGTATCGGTTGCACCATGCCCGGTTTTCCCGATAAGTTTTCACCTAGGGGCGCGGCCCCTCCCGGTTCTTTAGTTTCCGGAGCATTTTCCAACGTGGTGGGTTCCATTATAAAACCTTTGAGGAATCTTACCCAGATGGACAAGAACCGTACGATTCGATGGACTGACGACATTCCCAGCGGCTGGGGCCCCAAGGGGAAGAGAACTTTGCTCGGAAGGCTTTGGGCCTTCCTTTATAAAATCGGGCAAAAAAGGGAAATAGGATAGGAGGAAAAGATGATCGAGACAATAGCAAATACACCTGCATCCACCATTTGGGCCTGGTCACTGGTTGCCGGGGTCGCGGTGATTTTGGTTGTTGCCGTACTTCTTATATTGATCTTGGTGACCGCTAGAAAGATTGATTACCATGCCAATGAAATCTGGGAAGCCGGTAAAGCGATTGCTGGGAATACGGTGTCCATATGGATGTTGCAGAAAACGAATCAAGTTGCTGGAAATATCTTGGAAGCTGCCAAGGAGATTGCCAAGGGGGCCGGGTCTATCGACCGCAAGCTGGGGAATTAACCCCCATGGTAGGAGGAGAATGATGCTGATTCTTAATATTCTCACATTGAGTGTGATCCTTCTTTTGGTGGTGGTCTTGGCCGTAAACTTGATTCGTACCTTGAGGGCCTTGTCCTCCATCGCCAAGGTTTTGGCTCAAATCGATGCGGGGTTTAAAGTGATTCAATCCCAGACAAATTCTTTAAATGGCGCGGTAGCCGATGTGAACGTGGCGTTGGAGACCATTGAAAAAGGAATGAAATCCATTAGCAAACATTTGCAAGAAGCTGATAAAAAACTTCAGCCGGTTTCGGGAGATTAAAACTATGTCGCCCTCAGTCGAAATAGCTTGGTGGGTATCACTAATATTAGTCGGAGTTTTGGCCTTGGTGGCTTGGACTTTGCTGAACCGTTTGGTGATGAAAGCAAAAATAATCGAAAGTTATGGACTGAGGACTTTGCCGGCCGCAGTGAATATCGTCCAGCATACCGAATCTATTAAATTGCTCGAGACCACAAAAAGTGTCGCGGGGGAAATCATTGCCACGGTAAAAGATATTGACGAAGTGGTTGCCGATATTGAAAAAAAGATAGGGGCTTAAATGAAAAACGTATTGCTCAACGGTTTTGAGATTTTAGCGGGCATAGGCGTCATTGCGCTTGTGATAGTGGTCGGGTTGGCTTTTTCTTCCCGGACCGTTCTTCTCCTCACCATCGCCTCCGGCCTTTCCCTGGTGGTATTGTTGGTGGCCCTAGCGATACTTGTATTGAGGATCGTTATGGCTTTGGACGGAGTGGAAAGATCCTTGGGGAAGATTGCCATGGGGGTCCGCGCCATCGATACGCAAACCCAACCCCTCCAACCTTCCATTGAAGGTGTGAACGGTTCTTTTGTGGGCATCAGGGACGGGTTGAAACAAGTTCATATCCTGTTGGGATCAGCGAGCAGGAAATTATAGTTCCATCCGGTACGGCTCAAAGTTTTTGTTCGCCACGCCCATGGCACGTAACGAGTTTGTTCGTAAAAACGCTTTTGGTTATTTTTAAAAAATTAAAAAACCTGACGTTTTAAATAAAGGGTTTCATACATACATATGTGCTTTAAAAACCTTCCCATAGATTTTGACGAACAGGGCAAAGCCCACCTTAAGTCCGATAAGGAAGATCCCTTTGCCTACGAATCCCAAGACTCTCCCACGCGAGTGCCCGAGGGTTCCACCGATGTTAAGGAATTTAATATTGATCCCATGACCCGCGTGGCGGGGGCTCTCGGATTCCATACCCGTTGCAATTTAAATGAACGAAAAATTCTGGAAGCGAAATCGATGGCTACACTTTTCAGGGGTTATGAAATAATCCTGAAAGGCCGTGATCCTCGTGATGCCATCGATATTTCCAGCCGGGCGTGTGGAGTATGTGGAGGCGTCCACGCGACCTGTTCGTCCCTGGCCCTGGAGATGGCCTTTGACGTAGTGCCACCTCCCATGGGCGTGGTGGCCAGAAATCTGGGCGAGACCGCCGAGTTTCTCTATGACCATCCTTTGCACAGTTATCTTCTGGCCGGTCCGGATTATTCGGAAATGATCGTCAAAAAAACTAATCCCGAAATTTGGGAGAAGGCGCAAAAGACCTCCGCTCCGGGAGGAGAAATTCATGGGTTCAAAACCGTCGGCGATATCATGACCGGTTTAAACCCGCTCAGTGGCAAGCTTTATATGGAGGCTTTCGAATACACGCGGATAGCCCGCGAAATGTGTTGTTTTATGTACGGTAAATACCCGCATCCTTCCACCCTGGTTCCCGGTGGCGTCACCACCACGCTGAACTTCTCTAGCTTCAACGAATATTACTCCAGGCTGATCAAGTTGTTTGATTATTCCAAGCGAATGGTGACCGTGTGGGACGACATCTTTGATTTCTTCCTGGGTCACAACCCCGAATATGAAAAAGTGGGTCAAAGGCCGGTAAATATGATTGGGACCGGTATATTCGATCACCCTGATCATTATGACGCGACATACAAAAACTGCAGCGAATGGGGAGAAAAACGCTGGGCTACTCCGGGAGTATTGATTGATGGGGAGCTACGGACCACCGACCTGCAAAGAATCAATCTGGGGATTGAAGAGTTTGTAGAACACTCTTACTACGAGGGGTGGAACGGCCATGAAATGAAAACGGATCCAATGGGATCTCCCCTTAGTCCCAACCACCCCTGGAACAAGGAAACCAAACCCAAGCCCGCTGGAAAATCCTTTAAAGAAAAATATTCCTGGGCCACAACGCCGCTTTGGGACCGAACGGTGATGGAGGCGGGGGCTTATACCCGAATATGGATGACCGCCCTGGCTCAAAAACATCCGCAGAGCTCGTACATTGAAGCCACGGGCAAAAGTCTGAAAATGCGCGTTCCAAAAGGCGAATTACCGGAAATGGATTTGGAGTGGAAGATCCCCGATACCTTGAACGCTTTTGAAAGAAACAGGGGCCGGGCTTACTGCATGCCGTGGATGTGCCTGATTGCCATGGAAAATCTCACCACAGCGTTCGGTCTGATCAAGAAAGGACAAACAAAGGCTTATACCCCGTTTGAGGTTCCCAAAAGCGGGAGGCAGGTCGGGGCCGGTTTTTGGGAGGCCGGTAGAGGCTGGTTGACCCACCATACCATCATCGAAGATGGAAAAATCAAAAACTACCAGATCCTGACCCCTTCCACCTGGAACGCCTGCCCCACGAATCCCTTCGGCAAACCGGGGGCATATGAAGAAGCCGTTCTGAACACACCCATCCTAGAAACATTCTCCAGGCCGGAAGACTTCAAAGGAATCGATATCCAACGCGCCCTCCGCAGTTTTGATCCCTGCATGCCCTGCACCACTCATATTTATACGGGTGTCGGAATGCCTGAAAAAGTAATCACCCGCGATGTCACCAGTTGCGGTTGCGGCATTGACGACCAAACGGAACTTCACACGAGGGACTTCTCCGGGGGTTCCAATTTATGAGGATCCCCGATGACCGCATCCTTCAGAACTGACGAACAGGACTCAAATAGAACCAAAGGAATTCTCTTGGCTGGCGTCGGCTATAGCTGTTTGAGGGATTTTTCTTTTGGACCGGCTTTAGTCCAAAAACTTCAATCCCTTACCTGGCCTGCGCATGTCGAGATTGAAGACTTAAGCTACGGTCCGATTTCCGTTATTCATAAACTGAGAGAAGAGAGTTACGAGAAAATAGTGCTCGTGGGAGCGGTTCCGCGAGGCGGTCGTCCGTCTGGGTCCATCTCTAAATACCGGTTGGAACGGAACCTACCCGACAATGAGGAAATCCAAGCCCGAGTAGAAGAAGCGGTGGCAGGGGTTATCAGTCTGGATAACCTCATTATTATTTGCCAGTACTATGAAGCTTTCCCGGAGGAAGTCATAGTCATTGAGGTGGAACCAGAAACGGATACCTGGGGAGAAGGCTTTTCTCCCAAAGTTCAAAAAGCCATGGAAAAAGTTGTCGAAATGGTTCGAGAAGAAATTGGGGCAAATACGGCGTTTTAATTGAATCTCTACTATTAAGCAGGTTAAAGGTTTCTCAGATTTGGAATTTCAAGGGGTTCTATTTTTTTCACCTTCTACCCGATCAACCTTTGGTCGTTGAACTTTGGGAAAGGAGACAGCAATGGTTACCATCAGTGACGTTGCGGCGGAAAAGATAAGGGAGCTTATGGCCAAGGAAGGCAAGCAGGGTTATGCCTTGCGGATGAAGGCCGAAGGGGGCGGTTGTTGTGGCCCGAAATACATGGTTCTGCTGGAGGAAGGGCCGGAGTCCAGTGACAAAGTGATTGAAACGAAAGGAATCAAGGTTCTGATCGATCCCGAAAGCGTGTCCACTCTGGAGGAAGCAGAGTTGGATTATGTCGAAGGGCTCATGGGAGCCGGTTTTCAATTTAAAAATTCCAAAGTAGAGTCCAGTTGTGGCTGTCGATGACCGCAAAAATTACTGGCATTGGCGGGATGAAATCCTGCGGGTGATTTATTGGCTGGTTTCTCAAAATTCCCAAAAGGAAACCGGCTGGTCCGACCTTGTTCAATGGTTGAATACGGATGAATCCACGCTTAAACCGTATGTAGAGCAACTCGTCAAGGAGGGTTATTTGGAAAATAATCGGTTAAAGTTGACCGACCGGGGATATTTAGAAGCTAAAAAACGTTTTCTGGATGAATTTTCCGTGGTTCGTTACTCCCATGACCACAGCGACTGTCCCCCGGAGGCGCCATGTCACGAAGAGTAGAATCTAAATCAAGATTCGGATTTAAAGAGGTTTTGACCCTTGGTAATGTTGGGTCGGTAATGATTTTAGTTTCCCTGGCGAGTTCGACCTCTCCCGTAAAAGCGGAGGACAACCCCCCAGTGGAACAACTGCCTCCTATTATAGTTGAGGGAAGCCGTACAAACCCTCAGGCGGAGCGGATTGAATCGGTCACCGTCATCACCCGCGAAACTATTGAAGAGGATAGTTCCGTCAGTGCCTATGATATTTTTAAAAGAACTCCCGGCGTGAATGTGGGCCAGGGACATGTGATCGGTTTCGGGGCCGGGAACCGGTCCGGCGGCCCGATGACCATTCGGGGAATAGGCAGGACCTTTGGTGGGAACCGGGTTCGCGGCATATTGACCACGATCGATGATATCCCGGATGTGTCCATTACCCATGGTCATCCTTTTGCAGATATCCCTACCCTCGAAAATGTAGAGCGGATTGAGATCATTAAAGGTCCATCGACCGTTCTGGATGGGGGCGGAGCGATGGCGGGATTGATTAGAATCACCACCCTCGACCCCGCTAAAGGCTGGCATTCCTTTGCCCAAGGCTCAGGAGGGAGTTTCGGCACCACCGAAGACCGCTTTCGAGTCAGTTATGGAGGAGATCACAGCTTCGCCCTTCTGTCAGGAAATTACCGCCGCAGTGACGGTCATCGTTTGAATACCCAGTTCGAGGGAGGGGGAGGACAAGTCAAACTGGGGCACGATCTGGGAGAAAAATTTAAAATAAAACTGAGTGGTGGCGGGGGCACTTTCAATTTTGAAAACCCCGCAGAGGTGGGCGGGAGTTTGCCCAACAACAAGACAGGTAAGGTTGATCATTTTAATGGAAATATTGCTCTGACAGGAAACTTTGAAAATTCTGAAACCTCTGCAAAGTTCTATATTCTGGATGCGGACCTTGAATTTAACGATGGGGCCACGAAAGAACCCAACCAATTGTATGGAGCCAAACTCAGGGAAACTTTGCATTTACTTGAGGGCAACTCTGTGATTCTGGGCCTGGATTGGTTGACTTACGACCTGGCTCGGAATAACAACAAACCGGAAGCGGTCTCCGAAATCGCTCCTTACCTTTTTGTGGAGCAAACCATTCTGGATAACCTAAAAGTCAATGGTGGTTTCCGTGTTTCAGACAACGAGCAATTTGGCACCAACGTAACGGGGGAAGGTGGGCTGGTATTTGTGGTGATTCCCGGAACCTCGTTGCGGGGACGAATAGCGGAAGGTTATCGGCCTCCCAGCATTATTGAAATCAGTACCGACAGTCGGGCCAATATTGAGTTGAAACCAACCGAGTTGATTCAATACGAGGTTGGCGTCAACCAGCAATTTGGGCAATGGGGCCACTTGGATGTCGTCGTTTTCCTTCAAGAAGGGGATAATATCATTCGTACGGTACCGATTCCCGGTGGGACGCAGTTTGCTAATACGGGGGTATTTTCCCATCGGGGAATTGAAGTGCAGGCAACTATGTATCCTATGGAAAATCTTGATTTGTTCATTGGAGCAACGATTTTGGACGTGGAAGACGACACTGCCCTCGTTCCCCAAAATACAATCGACTTTGGAGCCAAATTCAACAAAGGAAATATTTCAGTTGCTATGTCCGGAAGACATGTCAGCAGGTTATTTAATGCGGATAATTCCCAGCAACGTATTGATGACTTTACGGTTGTCGACGTAACCCTCAATTATTTTTATGGGAAAAATTACCGCTTCTTCGTTGATATAGACAACGTGACCGACGAGAGTTATGAGGTGGTTCAAAATTTTCCTCTCCCGGGGATTAGCGCGTTTGCCGGGGCTGCTCTTAACTTTTAGCTCGTTCTGGAGATCTGGAGTGAAGATTATATTAAGGAGGTTCAAGCCATGAAAATCGCAATTTCTGGAAAGGGCGGGTCGGGAAAGACCACGATTGCCGGGACGCTGGTCCGAGCTTTTGCTCTTCAAGCGGATCGGGTTCTTGCCATTGACGCTGATACCAATCCCAACCTGGCCCTTACTTTAGGAATAAGTCCGGGAGAGATGAGCCAAATCGAGTGCCTTCCGCGCAGTTTGTTGGAGGAATATACCGATCCTTCAGGAAAGAAGTCCATCAAACTGGCCATGACTCCCAATGAGATTGTCACGAAATACGGCGTCAAGGCCCCTCCGGGAGAGGTAACCCTTCTCCTAATGGGAAAACCCGACCATGCGGGTACGGGGTGTTTATGTGGATCACATCGGGTTGTCAGAACATTTTTGGAGGGAATGTTGGACAACAATGATGGGATCATCGTTACCGATATGGAGGCTGGCCTGGAGCATCTTTCAAGAGGAACGGCCAGATATGTAGATGTCATGCTGGCGGTCGCGGAGCCTTACTATAAATCCCTGGAAACTGCACGCAGAACGACGGAATTGGCCGGGGAACTTGAAATAAAGAAAGTCTTTATCCTTGCAAACAAGGTTCGGAACGAAGACGATCGGAAAGCCATCCAGGAATTTTGCGGGGAACACGGCCTCGACCTGTTTTTTTCCGTTCCGTTCGACGACAGCTTTTTCCAGGCGGAAAGGGTGGGAGTCGCTCCTATGGATTATGATCCGGAATGCGTGGGCGTGGCTGCGGTTAAAGATTTGGCTATACATCTCAAAAAACTGAAGGAGGAGGAATTGGCCCATGAAAAATAAAGTTCAAACAGTTACGAATATTACTAAAGGACTCGCTGTGATGAGTGTGGCGGGTTACACCCTTATCCCGAAGTCCGCTTGCTTTCAGATCAAAATGCTTTCGGGAACCCTTCTGGGTAAAGTTTGTATAGTGGGCTTAATGAAGACGGGAATCTACGTGGCCACCGCTTTATTTGCGGTACTTGCGATTTATTTGAATATTAAAAATCGCAAGGAAAAAGTTGAATACGCAGGCTAAAGGAGATGTCAGCCAAGATTCTTATTGCCGGATTCGGCAACCTCTTGAGAGGGGATGACGGATTTGGGGTAACCGTTGTCCAAAGACTGTCAGCCTATCAAGATCAAAAAGGTTTTTCCGATGGTGTCAAGGTGATGGAAGTCGGAATCTCCGGCATCAGCCTCGTTCAGGAATTGATGATCGGGTATGATGTGCTGTTAGTGGTTGACGCCGTTGATCGTGGCGAAAAACCGGGGACGACTTTCCAAATCGAACCCAGCATTAAAGATCTTTCTGCCATTGATATCGAGGCTCAGCGGGAATTCCTGAGCGATATGCATTATACCGAGCCGTCCAGGGCTCTTGCCTTGGCGAAAGCATTAGGCGTTCTCCCCGCCCGGGTTTTTATTTTGGGTTGCCAACCCAAAACCACGGAGGAATTAGGGATTGGATTGAGCCCATCGGTCAACCGGGCCGCTGTCAAAGCCGTAGAGCAAATCCATGAGCTGATCCAGGAGTTTGCCCGTGGAAATTTCGTAGTCAAAGGACCTGGAAATTAATAGGCCGAGTCATGGTACTCAAAACAAGATGGAACATCGTTTTAGAAGGAGTTGTCCAAGGCGTTGGACTCAGACCGTTTATTTACAATCTTGCCAGGGAACGAGGCCTTTCCGGATATGTGTGTAACGATACTCACGGAGCCGTTATTGAAGTAGAGGGGAAGGTTTCCACTCTGGAGGAATTTTTATCGGCCGTCAAAACCGACTTGCCGGCCAATGCCTCACTGGAAAAGATTGGCCGTCGGGATATCCCATTAAAAGGGGAATCCGGATTTTCTATTCTAAATAGTCTGGCGAGTGAAGAAAGGCGCGCCCTGATTGCGCCGGATACCCCGACTTGCGAGGAGTGTATAAAGGAACTCTTCGACCCATCAAACCGCCGTTATCTCTATCCCTTCCTTAATTGCACCCATTGTGGACCCCGGTTTACCATCATTCGAGATGTCCCCTATGACCGCATGCAGACCACCATGTCGGTTTTCCAAATGTGTGCGGACTGCCTTCGTGAATATGAAGACCCGGAAAACCGCAGGTTTCATGCCCAACCCAATGCCTGCCCAAAGTGCGGCCCAAAAGTAAATTTGCTCGACAGTAAAGGTGAGAGTGTGATGGGTTGTAACCCTGTCGCGGAAGCCACCCGCCTCATAAGACAAGGATCGATTATCGCTATAAAAAGTTTGGGAGGGTATCAGCTGGCCTGTGATGCTTTCAATCAAACAGCAGTTTCACGTTTAAGAATAAAAAAATACCGCTGGGACAAACCCTTTGCTTTGATGGCTAGGGATATGGATGCGGTCAAAAAATTGTGCTTTGTCGGTCCTGAAGAAGAGGCACTTTTGACATCTTTAAAAAACCCCATCTGTTTGCTCAAGAAAAAAGAAACCGGTCAGGTCGCAGAATCCGTGGCGCCAAGCCAAAAGACACTTGGGTTAATGTTACCCTATACCCCCCTTCATCATATTTTACTAAAGCAGTCAGAAACCGTTCTGGTAATGACCAGCGGTAATTATTCAGAGAATCCCATCGAATATAAAGATGAGGAAGCCATCCACAGCCTGAATGGTATTGCAGACTACTTCCTGATTCATGACCGAGAGATCCATATGAGAGCCGATGATTCGGTCAGCAGGATAATCTTGGGCAAGGAACTTATCCTGCGTCGGGCCAGGGGATATACGCCTCATCCTGTTGGGGTGATTGCCCCCTTTGTAAAACCTATTTTGGCCTGCGGAGGGCATTTCAAAAACACCTTTTGCCTGGGGAAAGATCGCCACGCCTTTGTGAGTCATCATATTGGGGATTTGGAGAACTATGAAACCCTGAAATCTATGCAGGAGGGCATTGAACACTTCCAAAATCTTTTCGATATTAAACCGGAAGTGGTGGCTTATGATCTTCACCCGGATTACCTTTCCACGCAATACGCCCTAAAGATTGAAAACATCCAAAAGATTGGTGTTCAGCACCACCATGCTCATATCGCCAGTTGCATGGCTGAGCATGGTTTGAATAAGGGTCCCGTTATTGGCGTGGCCTTTGACGGTGCGGGTTACGGTACAGACGGCACTATTTGGGGAGGGGAATTTTTGGTGGCGGATTACCGGGGATTCTTCCGGGCGGCACATTTGAAATATGTGCCCATGCCTGGTGGTGAAGCTGCCATCAGAGAACCCTGGCGAATCGCCGCCGCTTGCTTACACCAGATTTATGGAGAAAAATGGGAGAGGCTGGAGATTGACTTTGTTAAGCGTCTAGAATTCAAACGCTTGCGAATTATACAGCAGATGATGGATAAAAATTTAAACTGCCCTTTAACCTCCAGTATGGGTCGGTTGTTCGATGCCGTGGCTTCTCTTTTGGGGATACGGGATTCGGTTAACTATGAAGGGCAGGCGGCGGTGGAGCTGGAAAATCTGGCCGATGAAACATGCATCGAGAGCTATCCCTGGGACACCCTTTTTAAGGGTTTCCCACTTGTTGTGGACATTGATACGTTGGTAAAAGCGATCGTTACGGATATCATAAATGAAATACCGGCCTCGATTATCTCTTCTAAGTTCCATAATAGCTTGGTGGAGATGATTGTTTCTGTTTGTTCTTCGATTCGAAAAAGAAAAGGGTTGAGTCGGGTGGTTTTGAGCGGCGGAGTGTTTCAAAACGCTTTTCTATTAACTCGGGTGGTTCCCCGGCTGGAAATGAACGGATTTCAAGTATATGTCCCTCAGAAAGTCCCGCCTAACGACGGCGGCATCTCATTGGGCCAGGCCATTATCGCCAATGCGAGAGTGGCGGAAGATAAGAATCCAATCCCGATAGAAGGTTAAGGTCATGTGTCTGTCTATTCCCGGCAAGGTTCTCGATATCAGTTTTGAAGGCGAAATTAAAATGGGTAAGGTGAACTTTGCAGGCATTGGCAAGCAAGTTTGCCTGCAGTACCTCCCTGACGTCAAAGTCGGAGATTATGTCTTGGTCCATGTCGGTTTTGCCATTGCCGTGGTACAGGAAGAAGAGGCCGCCAAGACCCTTGATCTTTTACGGGAGATGGGAGAAGTTCAAAAAGAATTGGAGGGAGGTGACCCGCCATCAAATACATAGATGAATACCGGGATAATGAAATAGCTGGGAAGATCGCAGGGGAAATCTCCAAAATCATCACCAGAGATTGGGTCATTATGGAAGTCTGTGGGGGGCAAACCCATGCCATCATGAAGTACGGTTTGAGTCATATGTTGCCCAGACAGATTGAAGTGGTCCATGGCCCTGGCTGTCCGGTGTGCGTGACTCCTTTGGAGTTGATAGACAAAGCGCACGCTATCGCGGCGTTGGAAGATGTGATCTTCTGTTCTTTTGGAGATATGGTTCGTGTTCCCGGGTCTCGGACAGATCTTCTGAGGCTTAAGGCTCAAGGGTCTGACGTGCGGATTGTTTATTCTCCTTTGGACTCGCTCAAAATAGCCAGGGAAAATCCGGGCAAAAAAGTGGTGTTTTTTGGGATTGGATTCGAAACCACGGCCCCGGCCAACGCCATGGCCTTATGGAAGGCCAAAGAGGATGGGATAAAAAATTTTTCCATGCTGGCTTCCCAGGTTCGGGTCCCTCCGGCAATCACAGCCGTATTAGAGTCTTCCGGGAATCGGGTACAGGGCTTTTTGGCGGCGGGCCATGTTTGCACCATCATGGGTTATAAGGAATACGAACCGATTTCCGCTCGCTACAAAGTCCCCATCGTTCCCACTGGATTTGAGCCCCTGGACATTTTAGAAGGGATACTCATGGTGGTCAGGCAGTTGGAGCAAGGACGAGCGGAGGTGGAAAATCAGTATACTCGCATCGTAACACGGGAGGGCAACCTGCCCGCACAGGAGAGAATCTTCAGCGTCTTTGAAATCTGTGACCGGCCATGGAGGGGTATAGGTAAAATCCCTCAGAGTGGTTACAAGGTGAATAATGAATTCAGCGATTATGACGCAGTAAAAATTTTTGGAGTGGAAGCATTGAATACCTTGGAACCCTCGGTCTGTATCAGCGGTGAAATCTTAAAGGGATTAAAAAAACCGCAAGATTGCCCGGCTTTCGGAGTCGAGTGCACCCCCGACAATCCACTGGGCGCCACCATGGTTTCCGGCGAGGGGACCTGCTCCGCCTTTTACCTTTATTCCAGAAATTTTAATCCAGAACCCGCCGGTTCGAAAAAGGGGCTGTGAATGGACGGGGAACCAAATATTGATAATGCCAGTTGTCCTCTTCCTTACACTGCCCAGACGCATGTTTTGCTGGGCCACGGGAGCGGGGGAAAACTAAGTTCCGATTTAATTGGTAAAATATTTCTTCCGATATTCAAAAATCCTTTCCTTGAAAAGTTGAACGACCAGGCGGTCTTTCAGCTCAATGGCTCCAGACTTGCTTTCACGACCGACTCTTTCGTGGTCAATCCCCTCTTTTTCCCGGGCGGGAACATCGGAAGCCTTGCGGTCAATGGTACCGTGAACGATCTGGCCGTGGGCGGAGCCCGCCCCCTCTACCTCAGTGCCGCCTTCATTTTGGAAGAGGGGTTACTGTTGGAAGACTTGAAAAAGATCGTCGTTTCCATGCAACAAGCGTGTCGGGAAGCGGGTGTAATGATGGTCACCGGAGATACGAAGGTTGTTAACAAGGGGAAAGGTGATTCGGTGTTCATCACCACCTCCGGGATAGGAGTTCTGGAAAAGGATTGTGATATTTCGGCAGACCATGCAAGACCGGGCGACAAAATCATTGTGAGCGGGCCGATAGGTGTTCACGGAATTGCAATAATGTCCGTGAGAGAAGGAATCGAATTTGAGACCGAGCTTAAAAGCGATACCGCTCCTCTCGTTTCTCCGATTATGGATATTTTGGATGTAAGTCCGAACATCCACTGCCTCAGAGATCCTACACGAGGAGGGGTTTCCAGCACTTTGAACGAGATCGCTCAAGCTTCCAAGGTTGGCATCGAACTGGTAGAGGCAAATATACCCGTCTGGGAGCAGGTCAAGGGAGCTTGCGAGATGCTGGGTCTTGACCCCTTGTATGTAGCCAATGAAGGAAAGTTCATCGCGATTGTTTCACCTCAGGATGCAGATAAGGTTTTGGAGCGGTTGCGAATGAATAAATACGGAAACGAAGCCGCTATTATTGGTGAGGTGGTGGACGACCATCCCGGATTGGTTCTCATGCGATCAAAAGTAGGCGGGAAGCGCGTTGTCCAGATGCTCGCCGGAGAACAGCTTCCGAGAATTTGTTGAGAAGGAAATCGATGTCGGAATCGCAGGATCTCGTCATTTTCGATCATGGGGCCATGCAGCATCTCAATTACCAGGGGATGCTGGCCTATCATGGCGGGCAGGCAGTTCTAGGCGCCACCATTGGGTACCGCGCCATGCAATGTTCAGGCGGAATTCTTTCCAGGGTAACGCCGTGGGACCGTAGGGATTTGAAAGTGGAAAATGAGCACCCCGGACCCGGAGTCAGGGACGCAATCGAATACGTTACCCGGTGTGTGACACGAAACCGCTATACCTCGGTTTCCGGTCAAACCACCTGTAATGCCGGAATGAAGTTTGTCTGGCGGGTGAATGACGGCAAACAGCAGGTTGAGGTAAAACTGCGGCCGAATATATTGCCGGATCGGTTTTTCCAACTGCTGGAAAAATTCGGCAACGAGCAGGAATCCCCGAACGAGCGGCAGGAATTGGAGGAGTTGAAGCAGTCTGAAAGCAAGGCGCTCTGGTCACTGTCGCTGGAGGAGTTGTTCGAAGTGCACCATAACGTTTGAAAATCACGACTTCAGTTGACAAGGTTGTTAAATTGAAACTTTTTGACCGGAGGGCGTTCAAAGACCCAAGAGTAGCGGGAGATAAATCGCAAACTCAGAGTACTCAATTTCGCAAAAGAAATCGGAAACGTATCGAAAGCCTGCCGTTTTTATGGTTTATCGAGCAGGGGTTTCACAAATGAAAACGGGCTTACGGCCGGGTTGGAGAAGCCGGATTGATAAGCGCCAAA
>CBDVDB010000029.1:0-15086 GCA_965372625.1 uncultured Nitrospinaceae bacterium | reverse complement strand
TCCGGTTCGGTACGCGAGGCGTCCTCCGGGGAGAACTCGATATCATCGCAGAACTTGCGGCCGAACTTTACGGCATCCACCGCCATCTGGATGATTTCGTCCTTGCCCTTCCGCAGTTTATGGTCGCGGTGCAGTTTGGAAGTGGATAGAAAAATATGAATGCGGGGCGACTCCGCTTTTTCGAGGGCGCGCGCCACCGCTTCGATATCTTTTTCGAGCGCGCGGGCGAGACCCGCCACGGAGGAGCCTTTGATCTCGTTCGCGATCTGCCGGACCGATTCGAAATCGCCGGGGGATGCGACCGGAAAGCCCGCCTCGATGACGTCCACTTGCAATAGCGCCAGCTGCCGCGCGATTTCCATCTTTTCCTTGTTGTTCATGCTGGCGCCGGGGCATTGTTCCCCGTCTCTTAAAGTGGTGTCGAATATAATGAGTCGTTCCGGTTGCATGGTTCGGGTTCGTATCCTCCGTTTATAATGGTTTGTCTTGAGAGCCGATATCCTCGGCTTTTATCATCTCATAGCTGTCCGATTTAGAAAAGCCGCTTTGAAAAATTCCGGTGTCGGTGTCCAGGGCCTCCGCGCCCACAATGGCCTTGTTGCGGGGCACCGGATAGCCAGTGATTCGCCGACCCGGCGGCGGGTCTTCATCTCTGGCGGGAGTTGATGAGGAAGGGGATCAGTTGATTGCGCTCACGACCTTAAAACCGGCTTTTTCGATTTTTTTGACAACATTTTGGGTTTCGCATAAATCCAGGCGGAAAAAATAGACCTGCTTGTTGCTGCCTCCCTGGTGGGGCGCCATGCCGACGCTGATGATATTCAGGTCTTCCCCGTGAATGATGTTGGACACTTTCTCGAAATTCTTGGGGTTCTTATTCATCACCACGTCTATCCGTGAACTGGAATGGATGATACCCATCAGGTTGACAAAAACTCCCAGTATGTCCATGACGGAGATGATTCCCACCAGCTTGTTGTTCTTGGTGACCGGCAGAGCGCCGATTTTATGTTTATAGATGGTTAAAGCCGCGTCTTCGACATGGGTTTCCGGTGACACCACCATCGGATCCCGGGTCATGAAATCAGCAACTTTCATTTTGGCAGGATTGAGCACCGCCACCTGGCCTGAATTGGTTTTGGCTTCTTTCCCGATAAAGGCCCCCCGGATATCGCTTTCGGTGATGATACCCAGAAGTTTCTTATCATTCAATACCGGCAGGTGTCGGATGGATTCCGACAACATAAGATCCTGGGCCATTTTCAAGGAATCGGATTCTTTAATAGTAATCGGTTTCTTCGACATAATCTCGTCGACAATCATAACTAGCCTCCAGAATTTCAGTAACGGTTACCCAATGATGCCGGATATCCAGTGTGAGAAATCAGCCGGGAAACAGGCGGAAAGGTATTGGATTGGGTTCCTTCAACCCGCTAAAACCCGGTCAACTGTGGTTTGTGTCCGGCCCGAATCCTGCCTCAAACCTTTTTACCAGAACAGGTATCTAAAATATATATAAAAACAAAAGCTTGCCCGGAGGCTAAGGAATCCCCGAATATGTAAAGCTGAATCTAAATGAGTAAAAAATTAACACTATTTTAAGTGCTATTTACACGTAAATATTATTACTATTATTTAAACACTTTAAAATCAATAGTTTAGATGTTTGGCATCGCATTTGCTCTTAATTATACCTTTAGGGAGCCAGCAGACTGACCTTGATTTTGATCGAAATCCCTATAAGATTCCTAAACTCTGTCAACATCCAATGAATACATGAATATAGAAAACTATCCTAAAAAACAGGGCTTATATGACCCTGTCCATGAAAAAGAAAACTGTGGTGTCGGCTTTATCGCCCATATGAAAGGTGATAAATCCCATGACATCATCAGTCAGGGCCTCGAATTATTGAACCGCCTGGAGCACCGGGGCGCCGTTGGGGCTGATCCTCTGACCGGTGACGGTGCCGGTATATTGATCCAGGTACCCCACGAGTTTTTTAAGGCCCAATGCCAAAAAATCGGCATTTCTCTCCCTGAAGAGGGCCAATACGGTGCCGGGCTGGTGTTTCTGCCTCGGGACGAGCGTGGCCAGCAGTTGATGGAAATCTTCGATCAGGTGACGGCGCAGGAGGGGCTGGAAATGCTCGGCTGGCGCGAGGTGCCGGTCGATAACACCCATATCGGTGAAACCTCCCGCCAGGTGGAGCCCGATATCCAGCAGGTTTTCATCGGTTCCGGGGGAATCGAGGATCAGCAAATTTTTGAGCGCAAGCTCTACGTGGTGCGCAAGCAGGCCGGACAGGCCATTCGCGCCTCGGGTCTGGCGGAGCTTTATGAGTCCTACTACATTTGTAGTCTTTCCAGCAAGATATTCATCTATAAAGGCCAGCTCATGGCGCCGCAGGTCGAGAAGTATTTTCTCGACATCAAGGACCCCTTGATGAAATCAGCAATGGCGCTGGTGCATTCGCGTTACAGCACCAATACATTTCCTTCCTGGGGCCGGGCTCAGCCCATGCGCATGATCGCCCACAACGGAGAGATCAATACCATCCGCGGTAACAAGAACTGGATGGTGGCGCGCGAAGCCATGTTCGAAAGCGGCCTGTTTGACGACGTGCAAAAAATTCTGCCGGTCATTCCCCCCGGTGGCAGTGATTCCGCCGACTTCGATCAGGCGTTGGAATTTCTGGTGGCGACCGGAAGGTCCCTGCCGCATGCCGTCATGATGATGATTCCCGAGCCGTGGAGCGGTCATGAGACCATGACCGCCGACAAGCGTGGATTTTTCGAATATCACGCCTCGATGATGGAGCCGTGGGACGGTCCGGCGTCCATCACCTTTACCGACGGTGATGTAATCGGCGCGGTGCTTGACCGTAACGGGCTTCGGCCTTCCCGTTACATTGTGACCCGTGACGATCTGGTGGTCATGGCTTCGGAAGTGGGGGTTTTGCCCATCGAAGAATCGCGGATCATCAAGAAAGGCCGCCTCCAGCCGGGCAAGATGTTTTTTGTCGATCTCAAAGAGGGCCGGATCGTTGCCGATCAGGAAATCAAGTCTCAGTTGGCGAATCAAAAACCCTACACCCAATGGGTGAAGGACCAGCAGGTGAATATCGAAAACCTGCCCGATCCCAAATCGCGTCCTGAAAAAGTAAAAGACTCTTTGACCCAGCAAATCGCTTTCGGCTACACCGTGGAGGATTTGAAAATTGTCATGGCTCCCATGATCGGTGACGGCCAGGAAGCCACCGGCTCCATGGGCAACGATGCACCGCTGGCGGTCCGGTCCGAGAAACCGCAGATGCTGTTCAATTATTTCAAGCAACTGTTCGCGCAGGTGACCAATCCCGCCATCGATTCCATTCGCGAGGAACTGGTCATGTCGATGGAAGTGACTTTGGGCAGGGAGCGTAACCTGTTGGCGGAGTCTCCGGAACATTGCCGGAAACTGAAACTACAACATCCTCTCTTGACGCCGGAGGAATTTGAAAAGATCAAGACGCTGGACCGTGAGGATTTAAAACCGGTGACGCTCTCCCTGTTGTTTCCCATAGCGGAAGGGGAGCAGGGCATGGAGACGGTTCTTGAGAATTTATGCGGCCGGGCGTCCGCGGCGATCGAAGACGGCGCGACGATTCTGATTTTATCCGACCGGGGTGTTGACGAGGACCACGCCGCGATTCCCAGCCTGTTGGCCACCGGTGCCGTGCATCATCATTTGTTGCGGGAGCGGACTCGTACACGGGTCGGCCTGGTGGTGGAAACCGGAGAAGCGCGGGAGATGATGCACTTCGCCCTGCTGATCGGTTATGGCGCCGGCGGCATATTCCCTTACCTGGCTTATGAAACGATTGAGCAGATCATCCGCGAGGGTAATTATGTGAAGGACATGGACTTTGTAAAAGGGGTTCACAACTTCATCAAGGCCACGCGCAAGGGGTTGTACAAGATCATCGCGAAGATGGGAATTTCCACCATCCAGAGTTACCGGGGCGCGCAGATTTTCGAGGCGGTCGGTCTCAACGATTCGGTGGTCGCCCGCTATTTTACGGGAACGCCGTCGCGCATCAGCGGCGTCGAATTGGGAGCGATTGCCCGCGAAACGCTGGCGCGTCACCGCAACGCCTATGAGCGGACGAAAATCATCCGCCCGGCGCTGGATCCGGGCGGCCAATACCATTGGCGGCGCGGTCATGAGAAACATATGATCAATCCCAATCTGGTGGCCCTACTGCAAAACGCCACCCGGTCGGATGATTATCAATTATTCAAAAAATTCTCGAAGATCAGCGACGAGCAGAACACCCGCGCCTGCACCCTGCGCGGATTGTTCCGATTTAAAAAACGGGAACCGATTCCTCTCGAGGAAGTGGAACCGGTCGAAGAGATTACCCAACGGTTCTGCACGGGGGCGATGTCCATCGGGTCGATTTCCCGTGAAGCGCATGAAACGCTGGCGATTGCCATGAACCGGCTGGGCGGCAAAAGTAACACCGGCGAGGGCGGCGAGGACTCTGTCCGGTACACGCCCGATGCCAACGGCGATTCGCGCCGGAGCAAGATCAAGCAGGTGGCCTCAGGGCGTTTCGGCGTCAACAGCCATTACCTGACCAACGCCGATGAGTTGCAGATCAAAATTGCCCAGGGGGCGAAACCGGGCGAGGGCGGTCAACTGCCGGGTCACAAGGTTTCCGAATACATCGCGAAGATCCGGCACTCTACTCCTGGAGTAGCATTGATTTCCCCGCCGCCGCATCACGATATTTATTCGATTGAAGATCTGCAACAGTTGATTTTCGATTTACACAACTCCAACCCCGAAGCCGATGTCAGCGTCAAGCTGGTGGCCGAGGCAGGTGTCGGCACCATCGCCGCCGGCGTTTCCAAGGCGCGGGCGGAAGGAGTTCTCATCTCCGGCCACGACGGCGGGACCGGGGCGTCTCCGCAAACTTCGATCAAGTACGCCGGTCTGCCCTGGGAGTTGGGACTTTCCGAAACCCAGCAGGTGCTGGTAATAAACGATTTGCGCGGGCGCATCCGGGTGCAGGTGGATGGCCAGTTGAAAACGGGACGCGATGTGGTGATCGGCTCCATGCTGGGGGGCGACGAGTTCGGTTTTTCCACCGCGCCGCTGATCACCCTGGGATGCATCATGATGCGCAAGTGCCACCTCAACACCTGTTCGGTGGGGGTGGCGACACAGGACCCGGAACTGCGGAAGAAATTTTCCGGCAAGCCGGAGTATGTGGTGAATTTTTTCCGGTTCGTCGCCCGCGAGGTGCGGGAACTTATGGCCGAGTTGGGATTCCGCAAGTTCGAGGAGATGATCGGCCGGGCCGATCTGCTGGAAATGGATGACGCGATTGACCATTGGAAATCCCAGGGCCTGGATTTTTCGAAAATATTATTCAAAGCGGATGCGGGCTATGATGTGGCCATCCGCAATGTGCGTACCCAGGATTTAAGCGGGGATATCGGCGAAGGGGTTCTGGACCGGAAACTGATTCAGGAGTGCCAACCCGCATTGGAGCATAAAAAATCCGTCCAGATGAATACCCTGATCGGTAATGTGGATCGCGCGACCGGCGCCATGCTCAGTTATGAAATTTCGAAGCGCTTCGGTGAAGAGGGTTTGCCGGAGGGTACCATCCGGATCGATTTCAAGGGTTCCGCCGGTCAAAGCTTTGGCGCGTTTCTGGCGCCGGGGGTGACCTTTACCCTGCGCGGTGACGCGAATGATTATACCGGCAAGGGACTTTCCGGCGGCCATATGGTGGTGTTTCCCGCGGAGGATTGTCCCATCGTTCCCGAAGAAAATATTCTGATTGGCAACGTGGTCTTGTACGGCGCCGTTTCCGGGAAAGCCTTTTTCCGGGGTGTGGCCGGGGAGCGTTTTGCCGTCCGCAACAGCGGCGCCCAAGCGGTGGTGGAAGGCGTGGGCGACCATGGTTGTGAATACATGACTGGCGGGCGGGTGGTGGTCCTCGGCGAAACCGGTCGAAATTTTTCCGCTGGAATGAGCGGGGGGATCGCCTACGTGCTGGACCGGGAAGGAACATTTCCCATTCATTGCAACCCGAGTAACGTCGATCTTGTTGCCGTTGAAGAGGAAGAAGATATTAACGAACTGAAGAGCCTGATCGAAGAACATCAGAAACTGACCGGCAGTACGGTCGCTGAAAAAATTCTGGCGGAATGGGATGCGACGCTTCCCAAATTCGTCAAGGTGTTCCCGGTCGAATACCGCCGGGTGCTGGAAGAGCGCAAAAAGAAGCAACAGCAGTTGGAAGAGGTGGCTTGATGGGTGCGGTCAAAGGTTTCATGGAAATTCAAAGGGAAACTCCGAAGTCTCGTCAGGTCAGCGACCGGCTGAAAGACCAGAAGGAGGTTTACCAACCTTTTCCTCTGGAAAAATATCAAGAGCAGGGGGCGCGTTGTATGGACTGCGGCGTGCCGTTCTGCCAGAGCAATACCGGGTGTCCGCTGGGCAATGCCATCCCGGACTGGAATGACATGGTGTACCGGAACAAGTGGGAAGAGGCGTTGTCTCTGCTTCTCAACACCAACAATTTTCCCGAGTTTACCGGACGCATCTGTCCCGCTCCGTGTGAGGGCGCCTGTGTGCTGGGAATCACGGAACCGGCGGTGGCCATTCGCAATATCGAGGAAATCATCGCGGAGAAGGGATTCGAGAATGGGTGGATGCAACCGAATCCTCCCCCAAAGCGAACCGGTAAAAAGGTGGCGATTATAGGCTCCGGTCCTGCCGGACTGGCCGCGGCGGATCAGTTGAACCATGCCGGGCATACGGTGACGGTTTATGAAAAGGCGGACCGCATCGGCGGCCTCATGATGTACGGCATCCCCCACTTCAAACTGGAGAAAAGAATCGTGCATCGCCGGGTCGAGTTGATGGAAGCGGAAGGGGTGGTCTTCAAACCCAACTCCCATGTGGGAGTCAACCTGCCGGTGGCGGAGTTGCGGGACCAGCATGACGCAGTCATCCTGTGCTGCGGTTCCGAGAAACCCAGGGATTTGCCGGTGCCGGGCCGGGAGTTGGAGGGTATTCATTTCGCAATGGAGTTTCTGCCGCAGCAAAACAAACGCAATGAAGGCGATTCCATTTCCGAGGATATCGCGATCACCGCCAAGGACAAAAATGTGCTGATCATTGGAGGTGGGGATACAGGATCGGATTGTCTGGGTACGTCTCTCAGGCAGGGCGCAAAAAAAGTTTATCAGTTTGAGTTGCTGGACGAGCCGCCTCCGGAAAGAGCAACCAGCAATCCCTGGCCGCAATGGCCCGCGACCCTGCGTATCACTTCTTCCCACGAGGAAGCGCAGGAGCAGGTGACCCGCTACAATATTTCCGCCAGGAAGTTCACGGGCGAAAACGGGAGAGTTAAGCAGGTCCATGCCGTCAAAGTCAAATTCGGCGACCCCGACCCTAAAACCGGTCGCCGTCCCCTGGAAGAAGTTTCCAGTTCAGAATTCACTCTGGAGGTCGACCTGGTATTGCTGGCGATGGGATTCATTCATCCCGTGCATGAAGGTTTGGTCAAGGAACTGGGGTTGGAATTGGATGGACGCGGCAACGTGGCCTGCGACCGGAAAAAGATGACCAGTGTGAACGGCGTGTTTGTGGCGGGGGACATGACGCGGGGTCAGTCTTTGGTAGTGTGGGCGATCGCCGAGGGCCGCGAAGCCGCGCGCGCCGTGGACGAACACCTCATGGGTTTCACCTTCCTGCCCCACAGCGAATTTCTTTAAAATAATCCTATAACTTTCCCAGTGAAACGATGAGCTCCACACGTTTGTGGATGCCCAGTTTTTTGAAAATACGCTTCAGGTGAAACTTGACGGTGAAAGCGCTGATGGTAAGCATTTTCGCAATTTCATCGTCGTTGTAACCTTGCGCGGCCATTTGCACTACTTCTTTTTCCCGGCGGGTGAGCCCGGCTTCCTCGATTTTTATGTTTTGTGAAAAGGTCGGTTTGGGACCCCTTGGACGTGAATTGTTCCTTTTTCCCAAACAGCGATGGATTTTTTGAATCAGCTCGTCACGATTCACCGGTTTCAAAACATAATCATCCAGATCCAGGCGAAGAGCTTCAATAGCCGTTTCCATGGATCCGTAACCCGTTAAAATCATAACCGGGGTATTCGGGTTTAAGTTTTTTATTTCCCGCGATACTTCCAATCCGTCCATGCCTTCCATTTTTAAATCGATGATTACCAAATCCTGCTGAAGCTTTTTGAAACTGGTCAGGCCCTCTTCGCCGGATATCGCCGTTGTGACCTCGTATCCATTTTCTTTGAGATCGTCGCCGACTGTATCTAAAAGTATTTCTTCATCATCTATGATTAGAATGGAGTTAGTGGCCATTTTAAGAACTCCTTTCAAAACCTCCCAGGGTATAAAATTACGCCTTGATAGCAAATACTACTAGCTTTGGGTATCATAACAAAAAGGATTTGGCAAAACCTAACAGAAAAAGGGGTTTTCGGAAAATAATTGGATAACGGATGTGGAAAAATGAGGGTGTATCCTTAAATATCAATTCTTTTCAGGTGAGTTCACTTGAACTAAGGTAATTTTTGGAAGTCAGAATTTCAGGCGTTGAAAAAAGCCTTTCAGCTTTTCTTTGACAGGCTTGCCGTCGATTTCGGCGAGTTCGTGGAGCAGTTCTTTTTGTCTTTTGTTTAATTTTTTTGGAGTTTCGACCACCAGTTGAATAATTTGATCGCCCCGGCCGCGTCCTCTTAAATGCGGGATGCCTCCCCCAGGAATACGGTAGCGGTCACTGGATTGGCTGCCTGCGGGAATAGAAATAACTTTGGTGGTGTCATCCAGTAAGGGGACTTCGATTTCCGCTCCCAGAGCGGCCTGTGAAAAGGAAATATTCAATTGGCAATAGACGTCCACTCCCTCGCGGTGAAAAAAATCACTCGCCTGAACGTGAACAAACACGTACAAATCGCCGGCAGACACTCCCGGCGCGGCTTCCCCTTCGCCCCGAAGACGGAGACGCGAGCCATCGTCTACGCCACCGGGGATGTTGACGGAAATTTCTTTAATAGCGACTTCCACGCCCTCCCCGTGGCAGGTGTGGCAGGGGTGCTTGATGATTTGCCCGGTTCCATGACAATAGGGACAGGGGCTTTGTAAACTGAAAAACCCCTGGGACCGCACCACCTGACCGGTGCCGCGGCAGGTGCCGCAATGGTCGGGCGAGGTGCCGGGTTTGCATCGGGATCCCTTGCAGGTTTTGCAGGGAGCATGTTTGCGGATTTTTACGGATTGCTCGGTTCCGAAGGCGGCCTGTACGAAGGATATAGTGACATCGGAGCGCAGGTCTGCTCCGGTTCTCTGCCCTCCACCGCCGAAGAAATCACCGAACAGGTCGCCGAAAGTGGAGAAGATATCTTCAAATCCTCTGAACCCTCCGAATTTTTGTCCTTTCAGGCCGTCGTGTCCAAACTGATCATATATTTTCCGCTTTTCCGGATCGCTCAGGACTTCGTAGGCCTCCGCGGCCTCTTTAAATTTTTCCTCAGCTTCCTTGTTGTCGGGGTTTTTATCCGGATGGTATTTAAGAGCCAGTTGGCGGTAGGATTTTTTTAAATCGGATTCCGAAGCGTTGCGGTCTACTCTCAGAACTTCATAATAGTCTTGCTTCACCCAGGCTCCTTACTGTTTGAGTTTGGCCACTTTGACTTTGGCGGGTTTGAGCAACTTATCTTTAAAAAGATAACCCGGTTCCAGCTCTTCCACAACCGTATTATCTTTTTCCGGGTCGGTGGTTTCCACTGTCATGAACACTTCATCGGTCCGGGGATTGAATTTGCGGCCGGCGGTGGGAATGGTTTCAACGCCGCTCTCTTTAAGTGTGCCGAGCAGTTGAGAATGGATCATTTCGATTCCCTGCTTCAGGCTTTCAAAGTCGGCGGACGACTGGGCGGAATGGATCGCCCGTTTCAAATTGTCCATGATGGGGACCAGTTTTTTGAAGAAGCCGGCTTGGATCTGTTCGAGGCGGTTTTCGTTTTCTTTTTGAAGGCGGATGCGGATTTCATCGGTTTCCGCGGTTTTGGATTTATAGGCGGCGATATATTCCCGAAGCTGTTTATCCTTTACTTCGGCTTGCTGTTTCAATTGCTCCACATATGAGGGAAGGCGTTCTTTGGGTTCTTCGGTCAGCGCTCCCTCTTCCTCATGGGCCCAATGACGCCGGTCATGGACCGTAAAACGGGGATGATCCTGATCTTTTTTATCTTTATCTTTGGATTTTGAGCCGCTCATAATTCCATCCGTGTCAAATTTTAAGCGGGGAAGCCAAAATTGACTTCCCCGCTCGGTAGAGGCAAAATTCCTCTAAGGGAGGTGAGAAACCGGGTGAACCCGGTTTCTCGATACTAGCCGGAGTGATGTATTAAGACACCCACCAGCCTTGGCAATTATTTTTTATTGCTGACGTCTTCAAATTCGGCGTCGACCACGTCCTCGTCTTTTTCGCCGGAGCCGCCTCCTCCGCCTCCTCCGTCTTCACCGGATTTGGGTCCCTCTTCAGACCCGCCCTCGGGACCGGCAGATTCGGTTTGCGCGTATATTTTTTGAGCCAGAGCATGGGAAGCCTGGGTCAAGGACTCGATCTGGGTTTTGATTTGACCGGCATCGTCGGCTTCCAAAGCTTTTTTGGATTCGGCAATAGCGTCTTCCGCAGTTTTGATGTCATCCTCAGCCAGTTTTTCCTTGTTTTCCCGGAGCGTTTTTTCCGTACTGTAAATCAGGGAATCGAGCTGGTTGCGGGCGTCGATGGCTTCGCGCCGTTCCTTGTCGGTGGCGGCATTGGCTTCGGCATCCTTAACCATATTTTCGATGTCGCTGTCACTCAGGCCGGTATTGTCAGTAATGGTGATTTTCTGTTCCTTACTGGTGCCTTTGTCTTTGGCGGAAACGTGAAGAATGCCGTTGGCGTCGATATCAAACGTGACTTCGACCTGCGGCACGCCGCGGGGAGCCGCGGGAATACCATCGAGATGAAATTTCCCCAGCGAGCGGTTGTCTTTGGCCATCTCCCGTTCCCCTTGAAGCACATTGATCTCAACACTCGGTTGATTGTCCGATGCGGTGGAAAAGGTTTCGCCCTTGCGGGTCGGTATGGTGGTATTGCGTTCGATCAGCCGCGTGGTGACTCCTCCCAGGGTTTCAATTCCCAGGGACAGGGGCGTGACGTCGAGCAAAAGAATATCCTTCACATCTCCGGAGAGAACACCCGCCTGAACCGCCGCACCCAATGCGACTACTTCGTCGGGATTGACGCCGCGGTGCGGGTCTTTTCCGAAAAGGTTTTTGACGATTTCCTGGATTTTGGGAATTCGCGTGGACCCCCCCACCAGAACGGCTTCATGGATCTTGGTGGAATCCAATCCGGCGTCCTTGAGAGCTTTTTTGCAGGGCTCCTGGGTGCGATCCAGTAAATCGTCCACCATGGACTCGAACTTGGCGCGGGACAGCTTTGTATTAAGATGTTTGGGTCCTGCCTGGTCGGCGGTGATGAACGGCAGATTGATATCGGTCTCACTGGTGGAAGACAACTCCATCTTGGCCTTTTCAGCCGCTTCTTTTAATCGCTGCAGAGCCATGTTGTCGTTGGACAGATCGATTCCGCTGTCTTTTTTGAACTCGGTCACGAGCCAGTTGATGACACGTTGATCGAGGTTGTCACCCCCCAAGTGGGTATCCCCGTTGGTGGCTTTAACTTCGACAACATTATCCCCGACTTCCAGGATGGAGATGTCGAACGTGCCGCCACCAAAGTCATAGACGGCGATTATGTGATCTTTGTTTTTATCGAGACCGTAGGCGAGCGCGGAAGCGGTCGGTTCGTTGATGATTCGTTTGACGTCCAGGCCGGCGATTTTACCGGCATCCTTGGTGGCCTGTCTTTGAGCGTCGTTAAAATATGCGGGAACGGTGATCACGGCTTCGGTCACGGTTTCCCCCAAATAGGCTTCGGCGGATTTTTTCATCTTTTGCAGAATAATCGCGGAGATTTCCGGTGGGCTGTATTGTTTGCCCTGGATTTCGATTCTGACGTCGTTTTTTGGGCCTTTGACGACTTTGTAGGGCACCATTTTCATTTCTTCGCTGACTTCATCGAAGGACCGCCCCATGAACCGTTTTACGGAAAAAATGGTGTTTTCGGGATTTGCAATAGCCTGCCGTTTGGCCACCTGACCCACCAGTATTTCTCCCTCTTTGGTAAACGCCACGACGGATGGAGTGGTCTGGTTACCCTCCTCGTTGACGATGACCTTCGGTTCATTTCCTTCCATCACGGCGACCACGGAATTGGTGGTCCCCAAATCGATTCCAATGATCTTTCCCATGGGTGCAAATCCTTTCAATATGTGCGATATTAATATTAAGTCTTATTTTTAAAACAGTTATCGTTTTTAAGGCTGTTTCATGCTTCAGGGATTAAATAAAATCCTCGTGGTGCAGAGTCAAGGCATGGTCCGTAAATATTTCAACCTGGGACAGAGGCGGAGCGCTCCGAGGGTTTTACTTTAATCTTTTTAAAAACAATAGGTTACGTTAAGTTCAATGGGTTTTTAGCGCCAAACCGGGTTTGAGAGGTTGCTATGAATAATAAAATTTCGGAAGACCATAGGGAATTTTCCCGGGTGGATATCAAACTGCACGCGAAAATCATGGCCAAGGGCAAGGAAATCATGTCCCAGGATACCCATGATGTGAGCATGAAGGGTTTGTTCGTAAATTGTGATTCAGACTGGCCGGTTGGGACCGAGTGTGAGATTCATCTGACGCTGGAGGGGCAGGATCCGCCGGTAGATCTCGAAGTGAAGGGCAGGGTTCAACGGGTAACTGAAAGCGGGATGGGATTATTGTTTACGGAGGTCAGCCTGGAGGCTTATGAGCACCTCCATAACCTGGTCATGTTGAATACCCACGACCCTGATAAAGTGGAGCAGGAATTTAAAAACCATCTGGGTCTGAAAAAGAAATAACCTCTTCAGGTCTGCCTTACTTTGCGTTTTCCTGGAGCATGACCACCAGAAAGGGCAAAGAACCGGACACGAAATTCACTGCCGTTACAGGTTCGCTTCCCGGGTGATGGAGATCGTAGTCGGTGACCGCGACCGAAGGCAGAGATATTGAGGAAGGCGTTGGCAACAGAGATTTGATATTTCCCGTTATCATATTCGTAATTTCCCCCATGACATCCTGAACCATCTGTTCGTCAATTTCAGATTCATCGAGAGCATACATAGACGCGGCAATCTTTCTGCCCAGATCTTTTGGAGCATAAAGAGTGACCGTTCCCTGCCATTCTCCGGTAATCTGGACACATCCGGCCAGGGTGTTCTCTTTACCTTCAGGTTTAAACGGTTTGTCGGTAGGAGTAACCTGCATGTTTAAAAATGTGGACCAAATATCTGTTACAAATTGGCTGATCTCTGCTTGGCATTGTATCGTCATAGTTTTTTTTACCTTTTCAATCGATAGCAACCTGAATGCTTTAGGTCCATTCGCTCAAAGTTGTCATCCAAATTGAGCGTGGATTCCGCTGCACCTAAATATAGAAAGCCATCGGGTTGAAGAATAGATCTGATGTTTTTAAAAATTTTCTTTTTCGTTTCAACATCAAAATAAATTAAAACATTCCGCATGAAAATTATATCCATTTTGGGCAAATAGGGCAAGGATTCGGACAAATTGATTTGTTGAAAAGCAATCATTTGCCGCAATTCTTTTTTGATTGACCATTTTAGCCCGTTTTTTTCAAAGTACTTGATCAGAAGAGGGGCGGAAAGTCCGCGGTTTACTTCCAATTGGCTGAACTCTCCGGACCGGCATCGGTCCAGCATTTCATTAGAGATATCGCTTGCAATAAAGGTCAGTTTCCAATCAAGAAGTATCGGGAAATTTTCCTTGATAAGCATGGCAATGGAATACGGCTCCTGGCCGCTGGAGGCGGCCCCACACCAGATATTCACCGCCCTTTCAATTTTGCGTGTTTTGAGTAATTCGGGCAGAATTACATTTTTAAAGGTTTCAAAGGGATGAACATCCCTGAAAAAGGATGTTTCATTAGTGGTCAATGCCTCGACAATTTTGTCCTGAAGACCGTTGCGGGAATTTTTACGAATGGCATCGATCAGTTGATTGATAGTATCAAAACCTTCATTTTGGGCAACCGGTCCAACACGGGACTCAACCAGATATTCCTTGCCATTTTCGATTACAATGGCGGAACGTTCTAAAACCAAATCCCGAATAAAATTAAAATCGCTTTCAGAAACCGACATAGTTTTATAGAAATATATTCTTACATAATATGTTTTTGATACCCCTTTAATATTTTAAAGGGGTGCGCTACCGATTCCCTTCCCTCCCCGGTATTGCTTTGAAATTCTGTCACGCGTCATGCGCCATACGAAAACCACAGGAAAGGTTCCCTTGGTTTGGGGCGCATGTCTGGTTCTAATTAAAATTTAATGAAGCGCTGGAGGTAGAAGTGCTTTGCTTGGAAGGGCCTTTAAGATGGGTATCCAAATTCGCCGAACGTCAACCTGAAATTGATACAGCAATGGGCGATAATGGCTCCTGCCTTGCAAAATGAACTTTTACTCTCAAGCGCTTGGAACATCCATGCCCATAAGGGCGAGCTTTTCAATGATCATTTCTTTGGTAAAAGGCTTCATGACATATTCATTAGCGCCCGCTTCCAAAGCTTCAACCACTTTGTTCATTTCCGTCTCTGTGGTCACCATCATCATCCGCATATCCTTATAAGTATTGTCTTTGCGGACTTCCTGAATAAATTCGTAACCGTTCATGTTGGGCATGTTCCAATCTACAAGAGCCAGGTCCACCTTATCTTTTTTGATTACGTCCAGAGCCTCCAGTCCATTAGAGGCCTCCTCCACCGTAAATCCAATTTCTATAAGGATTTTGGACAGAATGGAACGTATGGATTTAGAATCGTCAATAACTATGGCGCGCACACATTACCTCCTGTTGAATGGTATTTCTGCCGGGGATGT
>CBDVDB010000028.1:0-16564 GCA_965372625.1 uncultured Nitrospinaceae bacterium | reverse complement strand
CCCCGGCGGGAATAATCCAGAAAATAGCCCGGGAATATCAAAACGATCCCCGCAAGAAAAGCGACCCACGAGTCCTTGAACAGTTTCTCGGAAAGCCGGTAGGTGATGTACACGGCCCCCGTACCCATAAGTCCCGTCACCAGCACGGTGGAATATCCTGAAACGCCGAACGCCTTGAAAGCGAGGGCGGTCAACCACAAGGGCAGGGGAGGTTTGTCGAAATCGGGCACACCGTGAAACGTATTGAGCCAGAAACTGCCCCCGGCCAACAGCTCCTTCGCCTTTTGGGCGTAGAAACTGTCGTCAAAATTGAGCAGGCCGATATCCGTCTGCCGCCCCAGAAAAATAAGTAGCGTGGAGTACAGCAGAAAAACGATTTGGAAGGTCCTGTGTTTTAAAACAGCGACTGCATTCATAGGCCGAGGGTAATTCCTGCGAACGGTTAAACGCCGTACACATTAAATGAATTAACGCATCATAGCCAACGGGAACGCCATCTGGCAAACTTTAAATCCAGGGTCTCTTCCGGCTCCGGGAGCGGCCCCTTAAACGGGGAGGTCAGCCGGAGATAATCCCTGATAAACCGGGAGCTGGGGATTTTCCATTTCCGGGCAAACTGTTTTCGGCCGTCGTTGCGTTGGATGATTCTGCCCGTGCTTTTGGCCTGGAAATGAAACATGCGGCTCTGCCCGATCCCTTTGAAATAACGGACCCCCGCCTGCCACAGCTTCATGGAAAAATCGGGATCGGAATACAGGCCGGGGGTAAACTCGACACTGTAGCCGCCGACCAGGCCCCACATCCTTTTGTGAACCAGCACGCCCGCTCCGCCGGCGCCATTCCAATCCGGGCGGGACAGTTGCCGGTATCGCTCCAGAAACGCGCTTTCCTGAAACGTGTCCGGGCTATCGCCGAAATCCGCGCAAACGGTGACATTGGGGTTGGTCCCTCCCCTCGGCTCGATCAACGCCGAACCCAGCAAAAAATACATATGGCCCAGCCGTTCGATCTCCTCCCAGAAATATCCATCCCAGTCCGGCGCCACATACATGTCGTCGTTGATGTAAACGAGATAGTCGGTCCGCGCCAGAGACGCGGCGGCATTCATGGCAAAACAGATACCCGAGTTCTCTTGCGAAAAAGAATAGTCCAGTTTTTGTGCCTCCGCCCAGTCGCGGGTGCCATCCGATCCCTCATTGATATGAAGAATAACCTGATGCGGAAAACGCGAATTCTTGCGGATACTGCCCACACAATATTGCAGGTATTTCAAATTGTTCCAGGTGGGAATGAGAATGGAAAACCGGGCATCGGGCGCCGCATCGAATTTTTTATATTCTATCGTGTGCATGGCGGTCCATCAGGATTCGATGTGCCGGTTGAGGCGGGAGCGCTGTTCAGCGGTCGAGTCCGGCTGGAACAGAAAACCGAAAGTCTCCAAACGCCAGACCAGCATGTCCAGCCCCTTCAACAGGCCGAACCAGTAAAACGGAACCCACAGGAGGCATTTGCGGTTGATGTCGTTACGGCACAGGATTAAATCGCGCAACTGTTGCTGCGAATGCCGGATCAACGGCCAGTTGCCGCGTTCCCGGACGATCCGGATCAATTTGAACAGATTGATAAAAGGTTGAATCATTCCCGATTCCTCAATCCTCTTTGGCGGAGTCTTAAAACCCCGCCTGACAAAACTTGTCGAACAGCTCCCTTATATTATATGATGAACGCCCATTGGTAAAGACTGCAACCCGTGTCTCCATCTGCAACCGCCAGGGAAGGCCTCTTATGAATCTGAACGCGTGGGACGAAAAAGCCCGCAGCACCATTCAAATGGGATCGGAACGGGTCCAATGGCACATGGACTTCATGCAGGAGATGGTCCGCATCGACAGCCGCAGTTTCGGCGTCGATGAATTTGAGGGCGACCGGACCACCCCGACGGACATGCAGGAAATACTGGCGCTGGCCGAAGATTATCTGAGCCGCATCGGATTCCCTTATATCCGCATTAACGTGCCGCCCCCCGGCCCGGAGCGGTCGACGCCCATCCTGATAGCCGAAATCATCGCCGGCAAAGGCAAACCGACGATCCTCATGTACGCGCACCTCGACAAGCAACCTTACATGGACGATGAGCGTTTTGAAAAATGGGGCGGGCACCCGCCTACGGAACTCAAGTGGAACGCCGACGGCACCCGCGCCTACGGTCGGGGCGCGGCGGATGATCTGAGCGGGGTTGTGGCCATCGGCATGTCCGTCGATGCGCTCCTCAGAGCCATCGGATTCGACCCCAAAAACCCGTCGCCCGATCTGCTCCAACAACTGCCCTGCAACATCAAGGTCATCTTTGAAACGGAAGAAGAATCCGGCTCGCACACGTTGATCCCGCAGATTCTACAAAATAAAGAATTCTTCGAAACGGCGGATTGCGTCATCATCACCGATGTGGTCAACCCGGACACGGGCATTCCCGGCCTGACGACTTCGCTCCGAGGCATCATCCAACTGAACGCTCATCTGCAAGCCACCGGCAACGCGACCGCCGCCGACGTGCAAACCGCTCTATACAAAGTGCTGGCGACATTGATCCACGAAGATCATTCGCTGGCCGTGACCGGCATCGCCGACGCCGACGTGGCCATCACCGATGAAGAACGGCGGGGATATGAAAAAATCCCAACCACCCTCGAAGCCCTGCGCGCGCAGGCCGGATTGTTGGACGCAACCCGGCTGACCGTTCCCTCCGATAAAGTAAACGTCATCACCGGCGAGTTGCGAACCTCCTACGCCAACGTGCGGCCGGGGCATCGCGTTGCCGGCGGGGTGGTGTTCGGCGCGGCGGGCGTTCGCCTCCACCTGCAAACCCAAGGGCTGACCGACCGGCCAGGTTTGACCCAATGGCTGGATAAAACGGTCACCGCCCATAACCGCTTCGGATTGAAAATACGGCTGAGGGAACTGGAGGCCTCCGGCCCGGCCACCCTGACGATGGAACTTATCATGCAATCGGCGGACAAGGATCCGCACTCGGGCATGTTCGGCGGTCCCTTTCCCGTTCCCGAACTGCAGTTGGCCGCAACCATCGACCGCCTGATCGGGTGGGACGGCCAACTGGCGCTCTCCGGATGGGAAACCTGTTTCGAGCCCGGCGGGGGAATCCGCGAAATCTCTCTCAGCGCCCTGCATGTGGAACACGACGGGTCGGCCCGGACCTTCGAGGACCCCTCGGCGAGGGCCACGGTCGAAATCCGGCTGGCGCCGGGCCAGCATGAAACCACCGCCACCCGGCATTTGAAACACCATTTACTCGCAAGCACTCCCGCCGGTTATTCGCTGGAACTGGAGGCAGACAAGGGCGGCCCGCCCTGGATAACCGCGATCGATCATCCGGCCTTTTCGCTGATGCTGGAATCGCTGAAAACCGGCTACGGGAAGGACCCCTGCCTGTACGGCTGCGGCGGGTCCATCCCGTTCGTCGCCCAATTGATGGAGGCCCTGGGGGACATCCCGCCGCTTTGTCTCGGAGCCTACGACCCCGATTGCCGGATGCACGAGCCGGGGGAAAGCCTCTCCATGCCGGATCTGCTGGGGTGCGCCCGCTCCATCGTGCATTTCATGCTGGCCGCTCCCCGGGCCTTTCCCAAAAGATAATTCTAGGCTCCATTTTTCAAATGAATTCAGACTATTTAGGGGGTTTCGTAATTTCCCTACTTCCCTTAGACTATATAATTAGAGAGTTAGCCTGTTTAAACCTAGGATAAACCAAAATTGAACTCCATGGCCACCGACACCAGCTACCGGAAAATCAACCTCGAGTTTCTGAACAAAAACGGGGACGACCCGTTCGATATTTTCTATAAAACCCGCAGTTACGGCACCATCAAATACGTCCGCTTCGCCACCTCGAAACCGGAGCACTATGAAAAAGTGTTGCGCCTGCTGGAATCGGGTGACCCGCTGGAGGATTTTTACATTCAGGAAGACGACCTGTTCAAGTATTACCGGCATGCCACTGACACGCTTCGCAAAATTGTGGCGAATCCTAAAATATCCTTCGAGAAAAAAGCCAAAAAAGTTTACGAAGTTTCCAAAAACATCATGAAGGAATTTTTCGAGAATAACGCCTCGGAAAAAATCCTCCGCTCCTCGGACGAGGTGATGGAAATCATGGAGGAATGTTTTCAGGACACCGATGTCGGCTTTTACGGTATCTCCAAAATCACCAACAAGGATTATTACACCTATACCCACAGCGTCAATGTCGGTTTGTACTGCATGACCTATGGCGTCAAAATCAATATGAAGCATGACGAAATCCGCATGCTGGGGCTCGGAGGCATGCTCCACGATGTGGGCAAATCCAAAATAGCCGCCGGGATCCTCAACAAAAAGGGCCTGCTGACTCCCCAGGAGTATCAGATCGTCAAAAACCACGCACCCCTGGGCGGACAAATCCTGGACGAGATGAACTGCTATGCCCACTCGGTCATCGACATGGCCACCCAGCACCATGAAAAATTCAAAGGGGGAGGCTATCCCAAGGGTATCGTCGGCAATGAAATTTCCTACTTCGCCCGCATCTGCAAGGTGATGGACGTCTACGACGCCCTCACTACCCGGCGTTCCTACAAGAAAGCCATGAATCCCTTCGACACCCTGACCCTGATGAAAAAGCAGATGTTAGACGAATTCGATATAAAAGTTCTCGACAGCTTCATCCACTATATGGGGCCGGAGTTGTAAACTCAGGACATAATGCCTTCCGGCGAACCCTCTTTTAAATTTCAGTATTCCTGGAAAGTGGCACGCTTATGACCATTGCGGGAAACAATGATTGGATTCCATCTCCGGGCGATGCCCTGTTGATCGTCGATGTGCAAAATGATTTTCTGCCCGGCGGCAGTCTGGCGGTGCCTCAGGGCGATGACGTGGTCTCCGTTCTGAACCGGTATTGCGCTGCGTTCCGCGCATACGGTCTGCCCGTTTTCGCGAGCCGCGACTGGCATCCCGCCAATCATTGTTCGTTCAAGGAGCAGGGAGGGCCGTGGCCCCCGCATTGCGTGGCAAAATCGATCGGAGCGCATTTCGCCAGCGGTCTGGATCTGAAAGGCGCTGTCATTATCAGCAAAGCCACCGCACCGGAAACCGATGCCTACTCCGCTTTTGAAAACACCGATCTCGATCAACAATTGAAAAAGGCCGGCATCAAACGCCTGTTCGTGGGCGGGCTGGCGACGGATTACTGCGTGCTCAATACCGTGCGCGACGCGGTACGCCTCAAGTATTCCGTGGCGCTTCTGGAAGACGCCATCCGCGCCGTCAACCTGAAACCGAAAGATGGCGCCAAAGCCCTCAACGAAATGCTGGAGTTGGGTTGCCGCCCGACGACCGCGGAATCGGTGTGCCTCGCCCCCCGGAATCCCCCGGCCCTGCACACCGATCTGTATCAGTTGTCCATGCTCAAGGCGTATCACGACCGCGGCATGAACGAGACCGCCGTGTTCGAGTTTTATATCCGCAGCCTTCCCCCCGAGCGTAATTTCCTGATGGCCGCCGGACTGGAGCAGGTGCTGGAATATCTGGAAAACCTGCAATTCACCGCACAGGAGCGGGCCTGGCTGAAATCTTCCGATCGATTCCCCGCGGATTTTGTCGATACCCTGAAGGATTTCCGGTTCGATGGAGACGTCGACGCGTTGCCGGAAGGCACGGTCTTTTTCGGCAATGAACCGGTGCTCCGGATCACCGCTCCCCTGCCGCAGGCGCAACTGGCGGAATCGCGCGTTATCAATATTCTGCAGATGCAGATTTTGGCGGCCTCCAAAGCGGCGCGCATGGTGCTGGCCGCTCCCAAAAAAACATTGTTGGATTTTGGACTGCGCCGGGCGCATGGCGCGGAGGCCGGTTTGTTCGTCGCCCGCGCCAGTTATATAGCCGGTTTTACCGGGTCGGCCACCGTGCCGGCGGAACCCTTTTACGGCATCCCCGTGTTCGGCACCATGGCGCATTCTTACATTCTGGCGCACCCCGATGAAGCTTCCGCGTTCAAGAACTTCGCGCACTCCTGGCCCGACAACACGATTTTCCTGCTGGATACCTATGACACCGAACAGGCGGCGCGCACGATTGTGAGGTTGGCCGGCGATCTCAAAAACGATGGCATCTCGATTAAAGGCGTGCGGCTGGACAGCGGCGATCTGGGCCAGCACTCCAAGAAGGTGAGGTCCATTCTGGATGAAGGGGGATTGCAGGACACGTTGATCTTCGCCAGCGGCAATCTCGATGAATACGCGCTGGAACAATTGATCGCCCAACAGGCGCCGATCGACGGTTTCGGCATCGGCACCCGCCTGGCGGTTTCCGAGGACGCTCCCACACTGGAATGTGTTTACAAAATGCAGGAGTATGATGACGAACCGCGGCGTAAACGTTCGGAAGGCAAGGCCACCTGGCCGGGCAGAAAACAAGTCTTCCGAAGCTTCGATGACCAGGGGAAAATTAAAGAAGATCGTCTGACACTGGAAACCGAAGTGGCCGCCGGCGAAACGTTATTGAAACCTTTCATGCGAAGCGGCAAGCGCCTGAGTCCGCCGACGCCCCTGGAGCAATCCCGGAAACGGGCGGCGCGGCAGCTGTTCCTGCTCCCGGAAGCGCTCCGCTCCCTGAAACCGGCGGCGCCCTATCCCGTTCACATTTCAAAAAAAATCAGCGAACTGGCCGACCGCCTCGACAAGGAATCCTTCTGAAAGAGCGGCGCTTTTAAGCGGCCCGCGTCAGCGTGCCGCAAGTTGCCCCTGCGGCTAGCAGTGGCGCCCGGATGTCAATTTCTTGACCGAAGACCCCTCCGGTAAGGCAGGGCGTCAAGTTTAAACCACCGCTCCCGCCTCAAAACGCCCGCCGCCACGGTTTTCCACGGCTCTCAAATTCAATCAAACAAAGGGATTTCTTCCCGCAGGCCGTATCTGGTGGGAAGCCTTGCGCCGGGTTGGTATCAATTTTGCTATTCTATTGATAATTGAACGCACCGGCGGGAAATTCTTATGACGCATCGCAACATCATTCGTTCACTGGTTTGGCTGGCGAGCCTCGGACTGATGATCCTGCTCAGTCCCCAGGCGGCGGTGGAAAGCCGGGAAACGATCACCCGGGTGGAGGGCTACCGTCTGGACAGTCATCCGCAATCCACCCGGATCACGATCCTGCTGAACCAGGATGCTCCTTACCGCGTACTCACCCACACCGCCAGTCGAAAAGTGGTGGTGTGGATCCGTCATGCCACCCTCAACCCCAAAGTTCAGTCGAACGCTTTCAAGGACAAGCTGCTCCGTCAAATTCAGGTTGAGCAGATCAAGGACAACGTCAAATTCACCTTCAGGCTGAATAATAAGGACACGCGGCTGGTTCATTTCGTAAAGCATAAACCCGAGCAAATTGTGATCGACCTGAAACCCAAAAGCGCCGTCACCAAACAGGTCGCCCGTAAAAATAAACAACACATCGCGCAGGCCCAACCCAAAAAGCCAGCGGTACAACCTAAGCCTTCCCCCTCCCGTCTGACTCAACAACAGTTCAGAAAAAACTTTCAGACCGATCAGGAGGAAAAACTTAAAAGCGGACGGAAGGATTATGAAAAGGCGTTGAAATTTTTTCAGAATAAAAATTATGTTGAAGCGCTGGCCGCTTTCAAACAATTCCAACGGAAATACCGGGAAAGCCCCTACCGGGGGAACGCCGCCTACATGATCGCGGAAACGCAATTCAATAGGGCGGCGCGGGACTCTTTCCCCAATTTCGAAAACGCCCTGGCCGCGTATCATTATGCCATGCGAACGTATCCCGATTCGCAATTTTATGACCACGCCCTGTTCAAGGCGGCTTCGATTTACGAGGGCATGAATTACACGCTGGAAGCGCGTACCTTGTACGAAAAGGGAATGCGGCAAGATAAATCCAGCCGCTACACCACCGCCCGGGAAACGGGTATGGGATTCATGCTCCTCGCCGAAGACAAGCTGGATGATGCTTACAAAACGTTTCAGATCCTGCTCAGAAAATCACCGCAAAACGCGGATGCCAAAAAGGGGCTGTTCCAGATCGCCCAACGCTATTTCGCGGCCCGTGATTACAAAAGAGCCCTTAAAATTTATGAGGACGTGGTCAAACGCTGGCCCGAGGAATTACAGGAACAGCCGGAAGTCAATTTCTATATCGGGGAAATTTATTTCAAGCGCAAACGCTACGCACAGTCGCGGCGGTTTTATTTCAACCTGGTCAACCTGGCGCCGGAGTCTCCCAACGCGCACCGGGGATTGAACCGCATCGGCGACACCTATTTGCTGGAAAACAACGGCATGGCCGCGCTGACGGTATTCAGCAAATCGGCCGGCATCCATTCCGGCAGCGCGGAATCGCAATACGCCCGAATCCGCCTCGCGGATACCGGCATCCGGTTTCCCGGCCTGCCGGTCAAGGATATTATTTTCAAAGTGTCGCCTTATTACCACCCGTACCGCACCTTCGACGAGGTTTCCAGTCATCCGCAATCGCAGGATATTCTGGCGGAGGCCACGTTCAGCCGGGGTTCCGCGTTTTACCGGGAGCAACGCTACCTGGAAGCGATTGCGCAGTTCAAGCGCCTGCTGCCGTTTGAACCCGATTCCAAATTTCACCGGTGGGCGAAAAACTATATCCAGTTGTCCATGGTGCGACTGATCGATTCATACGCGAAACAAAATGGCCACCTGCCGCTGCTCTATGCCTACGCCGATTATCTGAATCTGGACATCGGCGAGTTGAACCGGGTTCAAACTCAATTGCAGATCGGTGAAAGTTACCAGGCGATCGGGCTGAACTCGGAAGCGCTTAAATTTTTTGAAAAGGTAAAATTCGCGGATGTCAACGGCGCCTACACGGATCGCCTGTTCCTCGATCTGGGGGAAGTCCATCTCAACGAGAACCAATTTGTGGAAGCGCAAAGGGTCGCCCAGACATTTATCAGCACTTATGCCGACAGCCCACGCCTGCCGGAAGCCAACATAATTCTGGCGCGCGCCTGGCGGGGACAGAAGCAATACGACCGCTCTCTCGCGATTTACAATCAACTGCTGGATTCCCCGAATGTGGAGACCCCGAAAATCCATTACCTGATGGCGGAAACCTGGTTCGCGCGCGAAGATTTACGCAACGCCGCCCGCGCCTACCGGAAAACCATCGACGCCTACGACCGCGCCATCCGCAATCCGCCGGACTACGTGCAAAGCGCTTACTACAAACTGGGCATGGTGCTTTACATGCAGGGCCAGACTGAAAAGTCGCTGGACGCCCTCATGGCGGGACGCAAACTGTTTCCCGGCCACCGCCTCAGAAACTGGGCGGATTACCTGATCATCGACAACCTGGACCGCCTCCACAAAAAGGAGCAGGCCGAATCCGAATTGAAAATCCTGGTGGCCCAAAACCGGGACGATCTTCTGCAAAAGGCCGCCCAATCACACTTGAAAGTGATCGACTGGGAAAAACGGTTAAAAGAACTTCTATAATCCCCTATAATGAAAACAGGTGCAGAACATCCGCCAACCCGCGTGCGTGGTGCGTTTATGGAAGACCCGACCCAGGAAGACAAAAAACAAAAAGAGCTGGAGATTTTGAGGGCCGCGTTTCAATCCTTCAACGAAACCACGGAGCATTTGCAGAAATCTTACGAAACCCTGCAGGAGCGCATTCGGGGTCTGGACCTGGAGCTGGAGAAAAAAAACCAGCAGTTGGAAAACAACCTCCAGGAAAAAGAAAAGGTCAAAAATTATCTCCACAACATTCTGGAAAGCCTGACCAGCGGCGTCATCGTGGTGGACGACAATCAGAATATCACCACCTTCAGCCAGACCGCCGGCGCCATTCTCAACCTGCCGCCGGAGGACTGCCTGAACCAGCCGCTGGACAAAGCGGTGCCGCACCCCATCTTCCGCACCATGGTGGAACGGCTGAAAGAATCGCAAAAAGAAAATCTGACGCAGGATGAGGAATTGAAAAATGCCGAAGGGCGCCGGACCCAGGTGCGCGTTTCCGCGTCGCCCGTGTACGATCCCAATGGCGCGCGGCTGGGAGTCGTCCTCATCGTGCAGGACATCACCGAACTCAAACAACTCGAAGAGGAAGCCGAGCGCAATGACCGCCTGCGCGCCATGGGAGAAATGGCCGCCGGCATCGCCCACGAAATTCGCAATCCGCTGGCTAGCATCGAGCTGTTCGCCTCGATCATGAAAAAGGATTTAGCGGGCGACACGGAAAAAATAAAACTGGCGGATCACATCGTCTCCGGCGTCAAGAACATGGACCGCATCATCTCCAGCCTGCTGCTGTTCGCGAAATCTCCGGAACCGTCCCGCCAGCAATGCAACATCAATGACCTGTTGCGCGGCATCCTGGATTCCAATACCGATCTGCCAAAACCCGGCAACATCAAAATCCATTGCGACTTCTCGAAGGAGGAACCGATGGCGCAGGGCGACAAGGAACTTCTGCAACAGGTGTTTCTCAATTTCATCCGCAACGCCCTGCAGGCCATGCCGGAGGGCGGCGATCTGAAAGTACGTATCGAAAAAAACAAATCGCCGGACAACAACACCTATCACCGCCATTTCATCACCACCACCATTTCCGATACCGGTGTCGGTATCTCGTCGGCCGACCGGGAAAATATTTTCAACCCGTTCTTCAGCACCAAAGACAAGGGCACCGGGCTGGGCCTTGCCATCGCGCACAACATCATCAAGGCGCACCAGGGCACCATCGACGTCGAGAGCCGGGAAGGACAAGGCACCACGTTTGTCGTCAACCTGCCGGGATGGGAATGAGAGCCCAATGACCGATCACGCTTCCAAAAAAATCCTGGTCGTCGACGACGAACCGGAAATGCGCATCGCGATTACCGAAGCGCTGAAGCGCGAAGGCTACCAGACCGATGCGGTGGAGAATGGCCCCGACGCTCTACTGCGTCTCGAAGGGGAGCCGTTCGATCTGGTCATCTCCGACGTGAAGATGCCGAAGATGAGCGGGCAGGAACTGCTTCGCGAAATCAAGGAGCAGTCGCCCGCCACCCTCGTCATCATGATGACCGCCTATGGCACCATCGACAGCGCGGTGGAATCCATGAAAGAAGGTGCGTTCGATTACCTGCTGAAACCGTTTTCGATTGAAATACTGGCGGGCACGATCAACCGCGCTTTTCTAAGCGACCCGGCGGCGCCCTCCGCGCCGATTGAATCAACGCCCGGACAGAAAGCTTCGGCGCAACGGGAAATCGTCACGCAAAACAAAGCCATGCTGGAAATGATGACGTTCGCCGAAAACATCGCCTACAGCAAATCCACCGTGCTGATCTCGGGCGAAACGGGAACGGGTAAGGAAATGGTGGCGCGGCACATTCACCGGTGCAGTCCGCGCGCCGGCCAACCGTTTCTGGCGGTCAACTGCGCCGCCCTGCCGGAAGGTCTGCTGGAGTCGGAACTGTTCGGCCACGAGAAAGGCGCGTTCACCGGCGCCATCGCCAAAAAGGACGGCAAGTTCGAACTGGCGCACAAGGGCACGCTCCTGCTGGACGAAGTCACCGAAATGACGCCGCCGCTGCAAGCCAAGCTCCTGCGCGTCCTGCAGGAACACGAAATCGATAAAGTCGGCGGACGCGAACCGATCCCCATCGACGTGCGCGTCATCGCCACCACCAACCGCGACCCCAAACAGCTGATCGAAGAAGGCAAATTCCGCGAGGATCTGTATTACCGGCTCAACGTCATCCCCATCAAACTGCCGCCCCTGCGCGAACGCATGGAGGACCTGCCGGTACTGGCCGCGCATTTCCTGAAAAAACACAGCCGGGAAAACGGGAAAAATATTTCATCCATCGCGCCGGAAACGCTCAAACTGTTCGACAAATATCAATGGCGCGGCAACGTGCGCGAACTGGAGAACATTATCGAGCGCTCGGTGCTGGTCTGCCCCGGGGATACCATCGAACCCGCGCATCTGTTCATGGAAGATGACGAATCCGGCCCTCCCGTGCAAAACGGTGATACTCTCGGCATTTTTCGCGGCACCATTTACGATATGGAGCGGGAACTCATTTTCAAAACCCTCGAAGAAACCGGCAACAACAAAACCAAGGCCGCCGCCATCCTCGGCATCAGCATCCGCACCCTCCGCAACAAACTCAACGAGTATAAAGAGAAAAGCGATTGACCACAGACCGCTCCGCGCGGGGCGAACTCTTGAAAAGCATTCCTTACAATAGCTCCCCCTTTTTAAAGGGGGCTGGGGGGATTTGGCAGGATAAAATCAGAAAAACCCGGAGACGATTCACCGCCGAGGAAGCAGAGAGCGCAGAGAAAGCCTGAATTTTTGGTTTGTCCAGAGCCTATGCGCTCTAATTTTAGACCTGCCAAGTTTGCCGGGTGGCGTCAATTGGATGACATTTTTTACCGTCCGCGGGGCGAGCGCCCCGAGGCAATTCTTTAAGCCCGGCCTCCAAAAGATCAGAAACCCCTGTTTTTATGGATAGTTACCGGGTTCTCCCGGAGCGGTCCCCATCTCCCCCAACCCGGCAATTTTGGTACAGAAATTGCTCTAACTTATTGAAAAACCCTGCGATGTGGGGAATCTCAACGCTTTTTCGGACCCAAAATCGAACCCTTGGAGGGGACTTCTATGGATTTTCTGAATTCGATGCAGATCAGCGCTTCCGGCCTCACCGCCCAACGCAAGCGCATGGACACCATCGCCAGCAACCTGGCCAATATCGAAACCACGCGCACGCCGGAAGGCGGACCCTACAAACGCAAGGACGTGATATTCGCCGCCCTGCCGCTGAACGAATTCGCGACGGTGCTGGAGAGCGCCCTGGCCGATCATGTGCGGCAGGTGGTGGTGACCGAGGTGGTGGAGGATCAATCGCCGCCCACCCTGGTCTACAACCCGAATCATCCCGACGCCAACCCGGATGGCTACGTCGCCATGCCCAACATCAACCTCATGGAGGAGATGGTGAACCTGATCAATGCCACCCGCTCGTTCGAAGCGAACGTGCAATCGGTGAACGCCGCCAAGGCGATGGCGCTGAGAGCCATCGATCTGGGACGATGACGCCAGCGGCACTCATTAAACTTACCATGGAACTCTGCTAGCTTATGGAAACCTTAATCCAATTTTTCCGAAATCTCTGGACACGTTTTACCGGCCTCTCCCCCACCAACATGGCGGTGGCTCTGGGAGGAGTGGCGCTGGTCCTGGGTGCGCTGATCTCCATTTCGCTGTGGGTCCAGTCACCGGATTACCAACTGCTGTACGCCAATCTGTCCGATCAGGATGCGGCGGCGGTGGTCGAGCAATTGGACACCCAGAACATTCCCAGGAAGCTGACGAACCAGGGCCGCAATATTCATGTGCCGTCCAGCCGTATGCATGAGATTCGCCTCAATCTCGCCAGCCAGGGGTTGCCGGCGGGCACGGAAGTGGGCTTCGAGCTGTTTGAGGACACGCCGCTGGGCATGACCGAGTTCGTGCAGAAGCTCAATTTCCAGCGCGCGCTTCAGGGCGAGCTGGCGCGCACCATCAAGTCCCTCGAATCGGTGGAACAGGCGCGGGTCCACCTGGTGCTTCCCAAGGATGAATTATTCGTCAAGGAAAAACAGAGCGGCAAGGCGTCGGTTCTGGTGAAACTGCACGCCGGCCGAACGCTTTCGCAAAGTCAGATACAGGGCATCGTGCATCTCGTGTCGAGCAGTGTCGCGGGCCTTCCCGCCGCTAACGTGGTGCTGGTGGATCCCAAGGGCAACCTGCTTTCAGGCGACAAGGCTATCTCGGACGACGTCATGCTCACCGCCTCCAACTACAAGCACAAGCGCAAGGTTGAAAACGAAATGGAGCAACGCATCGTGCGGATGCTGGAAGATGCGCTGGGTCCGGAAAAAATCATCGCCCGGGTGTATGCCGACATCGATTTCGACAAGGTGGTGCAGACCGAAGAGTTGTATGACCCCGAATCGCAGGTCGTGCGCAGTGAACAAACCACCACCGAGTCGGTCATCGGCACCGCCCCCCCGAGCGGCGTTCCCGGTGTGGAATCGCTGCTACCGGGTGAAGAAGGCACGCCCGAACCGGCGACGAGCAATCCCCCCACGCGCAGCAGCGAAAAAGAAACCCTGAATTTTGAAATCAATAAAGTGGTCAAACAGACTTGGAAAACCACGGGCAAGATTAAACGGTTGTCGGTGAGCGTGCTGGTGAATGGAACGCTGGCCGGAACTCCCCCGCAATACCAGCCCCGCACGCCGGAAGAGATGACGAAGTACCTGGAACTGGTCAAAACCTCCGTCGGCTTTGATGAAAAGCGCGGCGACCAGATTCAACTGGAGAATATCCAATTTGACAAATCGTTGGATTTACAACAGCAAGAAGAGTTGGCGGTGGATCGTTGGATTGAGCGGGGCTACGAAGTTGCAAAATGGGTGGTGGGTGCTATATTCGTATTGTGGTTTCTTTATAAAATTCTCCTGCCGCTGGTGCGGTGGGTCACCACCAGCGTCGAGGTGTATCCCGGCCGGTTGGGGGCGCCGACCGAGGAAGAGTTGGCGGGAATGGAAGAGGAAATGCGGCTGGCCCGGCAATCTCAGGAAAATATGGAAATACGTAAATCGGTCGGCGAATTCGTGGATACCGATCCCAAATATGCCGCATCCATCCTCCGAAAATGGATGAGAGAACGCACCTGATTTAAAAAGATAAAATTATGGCGGAAGAAAAACATTACACCGGCCCCGAAAAGGCGGCCATCTTTTTAATGGCTCTGGGCGAAGAAGGCGCGGCCAAAATCATGGCCGAGATGGAAGAACGCGAAATCCAGAGCATCGGCAACTACATGTCGACTATCGGCGAAGTGGAATTGTCGTCCGTGGATGGCATCACCCACGAATTTTACAAAAATATGGCGGGCGGCGGCGGCGGACTGGGCATCTCCGGGCTGGATTTTTTAAGGACTACCCTGATGCGCGCCCTCGATCCGGCCAAGGCCACTGAAATCCTCAACAACATCACCACTCCCGGCGAGGATTTGGGCGGTGGACTGGACACGGTCCGCATGCTCGAGCCGAAAGTGATCGCCATCTTCCTGGCCAACGAACATCCGCAAACCGCGGCCATCGTTCTGGCGCATCTGGAAACCTCAGTGGCGGGGGCTACACTGAGAGAGATGCCCGAAGAATCGCGTATGGAAATCGTTTACCGGCTGGCCACGCTCGAGCGGGTGTCGCCGCAGGTGCTGAGGGAGTTGGACCAGGCCCTGCAATCCGAGTTCCGCTCCTCCGGCGCGGTGTCCGGAAGTAAAATGGGAGGACTGGAGGCCGCCGCTCAGATCATGGGAACTATCGACCGCGCCACCGAGTCGTCCATCCTCACCGCCATGGATGAAGTGGACCCGGACCTCGCTAACGAAATCCGCAACCTCCGCTTCACCTTCGAGGATATTCTGAAAATCGACGATCACGGCGTTCAGATGATGCTGAAAGAAATCCGCCAGGAAGATCTGCTGGTTGCGCTGAAAACCGCCAGCGATGAATTGAAGGAAAAAATATTTTCCAACATGTCGGAGCGGGCCTCCACCATGTTGTTGGAAGATTTGGAAGCGCTGGGCCTCACCAAGATTTCGGACGTGGAAAGAGCCCAGCAGAAATTAGTCAGCGCCGTCAAACACCTGGAAGATGAAGGCCGCATCGTAGTCGGCGGCGGAGGAGAAGAGCTTGTCTGATGATTTGAGCAATTTCGTTCCCGATCATTTTTCCGAAGGGTCGCCCGGCAAGTCCCGGAGTTTCGACCTGGACGAATACGTGCGCGATGCGGAGGGATTAAAATCGGGATTCATCCATGACCTGGAAGACCAGAGGAACATCGCCGGTTCCAATGTTCTGAAAGCCAAAGAAGGCGTTAAGGAAATTTTCTCCGGCGCCATGCAGAAAATGAGAGACCAGGCGGCGAAAATCCAGGAGGAATCCCGGGAAAAAGGATTTAAGGAAGGCCACGAGGAAGGGTATCAGGCCGGAGCCGCGGCCGTGAAGGAACGGTTCGCCTCTTCTCTGGAGGCTCTGGAATCACTCGTCGCCGAATTGTCGGAAGCCCGGAAAAAGATGTATCCCCTTTTGGAACGTGAAATGGTGGAAATGGTGACGACTCTCGCCCGGAAGGTGATCCGCCAGGAACTTGAAAGCAAAGCCGACGGCATCCGCGAAATCGTGCGCATGGCTATCGAATCCGTAATAGATAGGGAATTCCTGAGGGTCAAGGTCAACCCAGACGATTATAAAGAGCTGGAGGATTACGGGCAGGAGTTGATACAACTGTTCCACGAAATTAAGAATGTGAAGATCGAATCCCACGCTTCCGTTCTGCGCGGGAATTGCGTGGTGGAATCGAATTTCGGTACCGTCGCGGCGGGGCTGGACCACCTCGACGAACATATCGAGCGCCTTCTTCACCTGGCGCCCCCTGCCCCGCCACCGCCCGTACCACTGGCGGAACCGGA